>JBBIMQ010000220.1:0-5173 GCA_037444345.1 Gemmatimonadota bacterium
TTCTACGAATCGGTCTGGTCGCGCTATCTCGGGCTCTTCGTCGGCCACAATGCCTACGCCCAGGTGATCGTGCTGGTGATCTTCCTGGGCGGCATGGCGCTCGGCGCCATGCTGGTCGGCCGGTTCACCGAGCGGATTCGCGAGCCGCTCCTGGGTTATGCGCTGGTCGAGGCGATCGTGGGGGTGATCGGCCTCTTCTTTCAGGAGGTCTACGTCGGGGTCACGAACTGGGCCTATACCGCGGTGTTTCCCGCCACGGCGGGGAGTGTCGCGCTCACGGTGGCGAAGTGGGGTCTCGCCGCACTCCTCATCCTCCCGCAATCGGTGCTCCTCGGCATGACCTTCCCGCTCATGTCGGCCGGAGCGCTCCGGCGCCTCCGGCGGGCGCCGGGACGCACCCTCTCGATTCTCTATTTCGCCAACAGCTTCGGCGCCGCGGTCGGCGTGCTCATCGCCGGGTTCTATCTGGTCAAGACGGCCGGGTTGCCGGGCACCATCCTGGCCGCCGCGATCCTCAACCTCGTGGTCGCGGCGGGCGCGATGGTGGTCATGAAGTACGGTCCCGAGGTCCAGCCGGAACCGGGCGCGGCGCGGCCGAGCGCGGCCCCGCCGGCTCTTCTCCCCCTGACCCTATCGGGCCCCGCGCTGCGGCGCCTCCTCCTCTGGACCGCGTTCGGGACGGCGGTCGCGTCGTTCATCTACGAGATCGCCTGGATCCGGATGCTCTCGTTGGTACTCTCCAGCGCCACCCATTCCTTCGAGCTCATGCTCTCGGCCTTCATTCTGGGACTGGCGCTGGGGGCCTTCTGGGTGCGGCGCCGGGCCGACCGCTTCGCCGATCCGCTTCGGGTGCTGGGCACGGTCCAGTGGCTGATGGGGTTTCTGGCCCTTGCCACCCTGCCGCTCTACCTCGCCTCGTTCGACTGGATGGCCACCTTCATCCGGGCCTTCGCCCGCACCGAGCCGGGGTACGTCGGTTTCAACCTGGCGCGCTACGGGATCTGCCTGCTCGTGATGCTGCCGGCCACCTTCTGCGCCGGCATCACGCTGCCGCTCATCACCCGGACGCTGGTGCTGGGCGGGGTCGGGGAAAAGGCGATCGGACAGGTGTACGGGGTGAACACGCTGGGCTCGATCTTCGGCGTCTCCGTGGCGGCGCTGGTGCTGATGCCGCTCATCGGGTTGAAGCCGCTCCTCGCCACCGGCGCCCTCCTGGACATCGCCATCGGTGTCGCCATTCTGTGGGCCATCAGCCGGGGTACTGCGCCCCAGCCGGCCGGCCGCGCCCTGTCGCCGCGCCGGTACGCCGGGCTCGCCGCCGCCGCCGGGGCGGTCGTGCTGCTCGCCGCCATCCTCACGCCCGGGTTCGACAAGCGGCTCCTGCTGAGCGGAGTCTACCGATTCGGGACCGTCCCCCCGCCCGGCGCCCGCGAGGTGCTCTACTATCAGGACGGCCGGACCGCCACGGTCTCCGCCGAGCGAATGAAGGCGACCGGCGAGGTCTTCATCGCCACCAACGGCAAGTCCGACGGCAGCCTCTCGGCGTACTGGTTCGAGCCCTGCGATTCGGCCAGACCCCGGCATCCGCTCCGGGGCGACGCCGCGACCCTGGCGCTGGCGGCCCTCATCACGCTCGCCCACAAGCCTGACGCCGAGCTGGGCGCCGTGATCGGACAGGGCACCGGGATGTCGAGCCACCTCCTGCTCGGCAGTCCCAGACTCAAGGAGCTGGTGACGATCGAGATCGAGCCCGAGATGATCGCGGCCTCACGGCGCGGGTTCTACCCGGCGAACCGCCGGGTGTTCGACGACCCCCGCGCCCGCTTCGTGGTGGACGACGCCAAATCCTATTTTGCGGCGGCGGGGAAGCGGTTCGACTTCATCTTCTCCGAGCCCTCCCACCCCTGGGTCAGCGGCGTCGCCGGATTGTTCACCCAGGAATTCTACGACCGGATCAACCAGTACCTGAAGCCGGACGGCGTCTTCGCCCAGTGGATCCATATCTACGACATCAACGACCGGCTGGTGATGACCGTGCTCCGGGCGCTGCACGAGAAGTTTCGGACCTACGAGGTCTTCATGCCCGCAGCCTCCGACATGCTGGTGATCGCCACCAACGCTCCCCAGGTCCCGGCTCCGGACTGGGGCATCTTCCAGTATCCCGCGATCGCCCGCGACTTCTGCCACCAGATCCCGTTCACCCCGGAGGCGATGGAGGCCACCCGGCTCGGCAACCGGGCGTCCCTCGCGCCCCTGGTGGACGGATTTCCCTACGCCAACTCCGACTTCTTCCCGCACCTGGACAACGGCGCCGAGCGCTCCCGCTTCATGGCCCAGCAGGCCTCGGGCATCTTTGGCCTCTCCGCCGAGCGCTTCGATTTCACGGCGCCGTTCATCCGGCGGCGGGTGGTGCCCGCCGGGTTCACGCTGGCGCCGGCCCCCGATATTCCGCGCATGTACCAGCTCTCGCTGGGCGCCACCCTGCGCGACCCGGCGGCCTACCAGCCGACCGACACGATTCTCGACGACGACCGCAAGAGCACGGCGCTGTATCGCGAGCGGGCCTGGGCGGCCGAGCTGGCCGCGCCGGTTCCTCCGGGCAACTGGCGGGTGTGGATTCAGCGGATGGCTGACATCGAGCGGGACCGCTACGGGGGGACCAGCGGCTATACCGACCCCGCCTTTTACGCCGCGATCTATCGGTTTCTGGAGCGCCATCGCGCCCCGCCCGAGGTCCGGGCGGTGGTGGAGTTTCGCCAGGCCGTTCTCGGCTGGGACTTTGCCCGGGCGGTACGGGTGGCCGAACCCCTGGTGGCCGCGGCGCTCGAGCGGCGGAGCTGGATGCCGCCGGACGAACTCCGCGATGGCCTGGTCATCGCCCGCCTGGCAACGGGGGACGTGGGTGGGGCGCGCCAGGCATTCGAGGCGCTGGCACCGCTCTCGCGGCGCCCCGACGGCGACTTCCGCACCGCGCTCCTGGCAGCCTACGTCGAAGAGGGCCTCAGGACCAGAGGCGAGCGCCAGGTCTCCGAGCGATGAGGCTGGACCCGGCCATTTCCAGGGCTCCGCCCGCCCGCTAGGTTTCCCCGACCCCTCATTCCCGCGGGCCTATGCTTTCCATTGACCTCTCCGGCAAGCGCGCCTTCGTGGCCGGTGTGGCGGACGATGCGGGCTTCGGTTTCGCCATCGCCAAGGCGATGGCCGAGGCGGGGGCCTCGATCTGCGTCGGCACCTGGCCGCCGGCGCTCAACATCTTCCTCAACCTGCTGGAGCGAGGCAAGCTGGACGCATCGCTGGCGCTCAGCGACGGGAGGAAGCTCGCCTTCGAGAGGATCTACCCCCTCGACGCCGCGTACGATACGCTGGACGAGGTCCCCCCCGAGGTCCGGGAAAGCAAGCGGTACAAGGAGCGCGGCGACTTCTCCATCACCGGTGTCGCGGCCGCGCTGGTAGCGGATTTCGGAGACCGGCCGGTGGACATCGTGGTCCATAGCCTGGCCAACGCCCCCGAGGTCAAGAAGCCGCTGCTCGAGACCTCGCGTGCCGGATACCTCGCCGCGGTGAGCGTGAGCGCCTACAGCCTGGTCTCGATGGTGCGGACCTTCGGCCCCCTGATGCGCCCCGGCGGATCGTTCCTCTCGCTCACCTACATGGCCAGCGAACGGGTGATCCCCGGCTACGGGGGCGGCATGTCTTCGGCCAAGGCCGCGCTCGAATCGGACACCAGGACACTCGCCTACGAGGCGGGACGGCGCTACGGGGTCCGCGTGAACACCATCTCCGCCGGCCCCTGGGCCTCCCGGGCGGCCACCGCCATCGGCTTCATTGACACGATGATCGGCTACTGCGCCGCCAACAGCCCGCTTCCCCGCACCCTCGACGCGTCGGAAGTGGGAGCGACGGCGGCGTTCCTGGCAAGCCCCTTGGCCGCGGCCATCACCGGGAGCACGGTGTACGTGGACAACGGCTATCATGTGATGGGGATGGCCGTCGCCAACACCCGAGACGGAGGCGGCGGCGCCTGACGGCGAACGAGCGGCCCCGGGCGACCGGCCCGTCGCCCGCTCGGCGGCGACCAGCGGACGAGCTTGTCGCCGCGCCCGCAACAGCAGGTGACGCTTGATGCGCTTCGACGAACCACGACTGTTCGCCCTGACCGGCGCCCTCTCGGCGTTCCTCGCGGTCCTGGCGGGAGCGTTCGGCGCCCACGCCTTGCGGGCCCGCCTGACCCCCGATCTCCTGGCCGTGTTCGAGACCGGCGCACGCTATCAGATGTACCACGCGCTCGGGCTCCTGGCCGCCGCCTGGCTCGCGGAGCGGACCGCCCGGCCGGCCGCGCGGTGGGCCGGCGGGTTCTTCCTCGCCGGAACCGTGCTCTTCTCGGGCAGTCTCTATTTGCTGGCGTTGAGCGGCGCCCGCGGGTTCGGCGCCGTAACACCCCTGGGCGGGGCGGCCTTTCTCGCCGGCTGGCTCTGCCTCGCTCGCGCCGCCTGGTCGCTTTCGCGCTGACCCCCGTGCGGCCCGGACATCCCTACCGCTGGGGGGCCCAGGCTGGCCGCGTGGGGCCCGCGGCAGAGGACGTCGGCCCGACCCGCACCTGCGCCGGAGTCCCCCGAGGCCCAGCGCCTCACTGTTCCCCCAGCTCGCAGTCCCCCGCCTGGCCAGGCGAGGGGCACCGCCCAGGAGTCGCGAGACCTCCTCTGCGGGATGAAGTCACGCGTCAGCGTGCCGCCAGCCCTGCTGCCCTGGCGGGCTCGCGAGGGGAGGGATCCTTACCCCGGAGGGTGCCAGGCCCTCACCGTTTCCGCGGCGGTTTACCGGTTCGCAGGAGCTCCCGAATCCATCGTTCCGCGGCGGCGAGAGCCTTGCGCTTGCCGCCGTACATCCGGTCACCGAAGTAGGCCCGGTAGCGCGCCCGCCAGCCGTTGGAACTCCGGATGTAGCCGATCCGGACCACGTAGCCATGGGTCCGATTGCTGTCCACCCGCACGATCCCCGGTGTCAGGCGCCGACCCGCCATCGGCTTCGGCAGGATGGCCAGAATGCGCTTGTTGCCCTTAGGTGCCTGACGTGGAGTTCGCTTGCCTCGTGCCATGCCTCGTCTCCAGCGATCGTGACTCGCCGCCCTCGCGGCCGAAAACGAGCGCGAAAGATGGGACCGTCCGGGCCCGGA
>JBBIMQ010000221.1:0-4658 GCA_037444345.1 Gemmatimonadota bacterium
GCCGCCTCGACCGCGCCCGCGCTGGTCTGGGCGACCTCGGAGGCGCGCCGGCGCGACCCGGCGGCCGCGGTGCTCTCGCTCCACGCCGACTGGGCGATCCAGGACGCCGCGGCCTTCCGCCGCGCCGCCGACGAAGCACTCACCGCGGCCGAACGCCACCGCCGGCTGGTCACGGTGGGGATCGTACCCACCAGACCCGACACGGGGTACGGCTATATCGTCCCCGGGCCGCCTCTCGACCATGCCGCACGGGGCGTGGTTCGCTTCACCGAAAAGCCCGACGCCGCCAGCGCCCTCGATCTCATGGCGGGCGGCGCGCTGTGGAACAGCGGACTTTTTGCCTGGACCGCAGACACCCTGCTCGCCGAGATCCGGGCGCACACTCCGGAAATCGCGCCGCACCTCCCGCTCCTGGAGCAGGGGCAGGTGGACGCCTTCTACCGGGCCGTCACCGCTGTGTCCATTGACGTCGGGTTGCTGGAACGCAGCACCGCCGTGGCGGTGGTCCCGGGCCGCTTCGCCTGGGACGACGTGGGCACCTGGGACGCGCTGCCCCGGGTCCGGCCCCGCGATCCCGAGGGCAACGTGGCGGTCGGCCCGGCGCACCTGGTGGACGCCAAGGACTGCGTCGTCTGGTCGGACGGCGATCCGGTCGTGGTCTGCGGGGTGCGGGACCTCGTGGTGGTCGCGGCGAACGGCCGGGTGCTCGTCATGCCGCGGAAGCTGGCCGGGAATCTGAAGGAAATTCTGGACCGCTTGCCGGCAGGGGTGAGAGGCCTCCCGTGAACCCCTTGCGGCCTCGGCCTTCCGGCCCCGGCTGCCGCGCCACCCGCCACGGGGCCCTGGAACCTGCGCGACCTGCGATGGCGCGGTGGGCTGCCGGCGGGCGCCGTCCGGCGCTCTGCGCCAGGCGGGGGCGGGATGCCTGACATGACCCCTGCCACCTCCAGCCAGTCTCAGGCCCCGCTGCTCTATCTGCTCGAGCCGCTCGATCCCGGCCCCGCCTGGGCACCGTTCGCCGGCGTGCGGCCCATCGCGGAGCTCCGGGCCGGGGTGTGGAAGATCCGGGAACGGTGGGAAGCGGCCCTCGACGCCGAGACGGCGGCCATTCTCGGTGGCCACGTGGAAGGATTCTACGAGGGCTTCGAACCACCCTGCCGGCAGGAGGCGCCGATCGTCGGGCCGGCCATCGTGGCGGCAGCCTGGTTCGCACCGACCGGGCCGGCCGTCTCCCTGAGAGGCGGGGTGCGGCGCCTGGTCTCGGGAGGCGACACGGTGGCCTGGGTCCTGCCACCCGGCGAGCCCTGGCGCGGCCCCAACGACGACGGGCCGGCCGCGCCGGTGGACGGCCTCCTGCTCCGCGGGACGGCTGATCTCGTGACCGCTCTCGAGCGCTACCTCGCGCCCGACTGCCTCGGGTTTCTGGCCGGCGAGCGCGATCCGGTACCGCCGGCGAGTGTCGTGCTCGGCGATCCCGACCGGGTCATCTGCCGGGGAGCGAGGGTCGAGCCAGGGGTGGTGTTCGATACCCGGGCCGGCGCGGTCGTGCTCGAGGCCGGCGTCGAGGTGCGCCACGGCACCCGGCTGGAAGGGCCGCTCTACGCCGGGCCCGGCTGCCGGATCGTGGGCGGAGAGCTGCGGGGCTCCGTGTTGGGCCCGCGGTGCGTGGTGCGCGGCGAGGTCACGACCTCGGTCTTTCTGGGGTACGGCAACAAGGCCCACGACGGGTTCGTGGGGCACTCGGTGATCGGTCACTGGGTCAACCTGGGCGCCCTCACCACGACCTCCAACCTCAAGAACACGTACGGGGAGGTGTCGCTCGAGGTGGCCGGAACCCGGATCCCCTCCGGCCGCCAGTTCCTCGGCAGCCTGGTCGGCGATCACGCCAAGACCGCGATCGGCACCATGCTCTCCACCGGCACCGTCATCGGCGCCGGGGCGAACGTATTCGGCGAGGTCCGCCCGCCCCGCTACGTGCCGCCATTCGCCTGGGGCGCCGAGGGAGCCGAACGCCTGACCGAGGAGGGGTTTCTCCGCGTGGCCGAGCGCGTCATGCCGCGGCGCGACGTGCCGTTCACTCCCGAGCGCCGGGCCTCGCTCGCCGCCACCTATCGCCGCCTGGCCCGGTGACCCGCGTCTACGTCCTCGGCTCCGGCTCGGCCGGCAATGCCGCGGCCATCGCCTCGGGCGACCAGGTGCTCCTGGTGGACGCCGGGTTCAGCGCCCGGGAAATGGCGCGCCGGGCCTCGCAGGTCGGCCTCGAACTGACCCGGGTCACAGCGCTGGTGCTCACGCACGAGCATGCCGACCACACCGCAGGGGCCGCGCGCCTGGCGCGTGCGCTCGGCTTCCCCATCGTCGCGACACCGGGCACCCGGGACCGGCTCCGGCGGCGGATGTCACAGGCGCCGTTCCAGACCCTCACTGTGATGGGCGAGACCACCTGCGGCGGCTTCCGGATCGAGGCCTGCCCCACCAGCCACGACGCCGCAGAGCCCGTGGCACTCGCCGTCACCACCGGGGCCGGCCACCGGATCGGCATCGCCTACGACCTGGGGCGCCCCACGGCCGCGGTGCGCTATCTCCTGCGGGAAGCGCACGCGCTCCTGCTCGAGGCCAATCACGACGAGATCCTGCTCCGGACCAGCAGCTACCCCCCGGCGGTCCAGGCCCGGATCGCCGGCTCGGGCGGCCACCTCTCCAATCGGGCCACAGCGGAGCTCCTGGCGGAGCTGGTGCACCCGGCGCTCCAGGCGGTGGTGTTGACCCACCTGAGCGAGCGCTGCAACACGCCGGCAGAGGCCCGGGCGGCCGTGGAGCCGGTGCTCCGGCAGGTCTCCCGCCCTCCGGTGCTGCACGTGGCGGAGCAGGACGCGCCGCTCGCGCCGATCGAGCTTCAGCCGGTTCCACTAACTCTTCTTCGCGAGGCGAGACCCCGGTGCCGGCTGCCCGCTCCTCCGTTCTTCCCTTGATGCGCGCCGCTCGCGACACGCCCTCCTGACGGGGGCCAGGGGGGAACGCGCTCCTCAGCTCACCGCTTTCCTCACGAGCGCGCCGATCGTCGCCTCTTCGAGGGCAGTCAGCTCCTTCAACGCGAAGGAGGTTGGCCACATGCGACCCTCGTCGAGGTTCGCCGCGTCGCTGAAGCCGAACGTCGCGTACCTCGTCTTGAACTTCTGCGCGCTCTGGAAGAAGCAGACGACCTTGCCGTCCTTGGCATACGCTGGCATGCCATACCAGGTTCTCGGCGAGAGGGCCGGAGCGCTGGCTTTGATGATCGCATGGATCCGCTGGGCCATGCCCCGATCTGGTTCCGGCATCTCGGCGATCTTCGCGAGCACGTCACGCTCCCCGTCCACCGTGCCCCCGTGCGGGCCGCGGCGCGCCTCCGCCTTCCGTTCCTGAGCCCGCTCCTTCATCGCGGCTCGCTCCTCGTCCGTGAAGCCGTTGGTCCTCCTGTCGAGCGCGATGCTGCTCCTGGCGGACTTCCGTTGGTCCTTCTTCGGAGTCATCGAAGCATCCTCCCATCGACACTTCTGGGAAATCTCCGCGCAGCCCGAATACCGATTCTTGCTATCAGCGCCTCCGCCGTCCAGTTGGAGCCGGTGGCGTTCGCGCCCGAGTTTCGGGTCGTAACGTGGCCACCCAGCTACGGGAGGGCCTCCGGAGCATCCCCGTCAGCAGCAAACGACTTCGTGACCCCAGGCGAGCTCAGGTGGAGCGGGCAGTTGGGAGCCGTGACGTTCTGGGTCACGTTGAAGCTTGACCAAGCGTCATTGGGGGAAACTACGAGGCACCGATTACTGGTAGTGTCTTGGGTGCAGGCGACCAGTGCTGCCACTGTGCCCCAGAAGCCGACGGAACGTGACGAAGCCATCAACAGGGGCAGTCTGGTGCCGACCGAGTAAGGATACCTGCCTGCACGGCCTCTTCCAACTCCAAGTACCATCTTGCGTCGTAGGGGGCTCCATCAGCTCGTGCCGGGGCCAGAAGGCGAGGCATGTCACGCCATTGATCTGCGGAACGCCGCCGTCAGTGCGGGCTGAGTCGGAATAGACGAAGCGGTCATTCGCATCGAGCGCGTGTAGAGCGCGCGTTGTGACTGCGTCCCTGACGGTGGAAGGAGGGATGAGGCGAGAATGCCAATGCACCCTGCAACCGCGACGACGACCAGTATACCGAACCCCGCGCGCTGTCGGGGGGGGGGCCTTAGCGGTACCCTCCCACATGAAAGCGGTTTGACACGGCGCCGCAAGCACTTCAGTCGTGAGGGGTTACTCAATGCGCCCGGTCTCCGAGGAGGGGTGCGGACTCCGACCGCCTAACTCTCCGTATCCGGGTCCGGCGGCACCGGGATCGAGTCGGGACGGGGGGTGGGAGGCCCCACCTTGGTGAGGGTGATCGGCTTGGCGAGATCGCCCCCCGACAGCGTGAGCTTGGGGCCCCGCACCTTGAGGCCGTAGACCACCCATTCGCCGCCGAGAGCAAGCGCCACGCTATCGCCCCTGGCCAGCAGGCGCCAGCGGACGGTTTCGTTCCCGTAGCTCGCGCTGCTGTCCGACCGCACGATCACCGTCCGGGGCGCGTCCTTGCGGCTGGCATCTTTGAGATCGGCCTGCCAGGTGCCCAGGAGGCTGGGGCCCTGCGCCCGGGCCGGC
>JBBIMQ010000221.1:4706-5166 GCA_037444345.1 Gemmatimonadota bacterium
AGAGAGGGAGAGGCGCACGGTCATTTCCACCAAGATAGCGCCTCGCTCGATTGGGTGGCGAGCCCTGGTGCCGCTTCCGCGTGCCGGCCCGCCGCCTGGCCCGAGGCTCGGACCGGCACGGCGCCCCTGGTCGGGGCGGGGGCTGGAAGCAACGCGCCCCGACTGGGAGTCGGGGCGTTTGCACTACGCGGATGGGATGAAGGTACGGGCCCGGGGTCGCGGGCCCGTACGGTGCGGCCGCTCTCAGTACATCCCGCCCATGCCGCCACCCGGCGCGGCCGGCGCGGGCTTCTCTTCCTTCTTCTCCACCACCACGGCCTCGGTGGTGATCAGGAGCCCCGCGATCGAGGCGGCGTTCTGGAGCGCCGTCCGGGTGACCTTGGTGGGGTCGATCACGCCGGCCTTCACCAGATCCTCGAACGTGTCGGTGGCGGCGTTGTAGCCGAAGTTCTTGTCCTTC
>JBBIMQ010000222.1:0-5164 GCA_037444345.1 Gemmatimonadota bacterium
TCCACCCCGCCGCCGTCGCGGCCGAAGACGGCGAGGGCCCGCTCCACCGGCCAGCGGAGCCGCCGCTTGTGCAGGGTGCGGTCCTCCCGCTGCTTCACCTCGATGTAGACCTCCGGCGCCCCGCCGTACCGGCGAAACCGGAGCTTCCGGCGATACTTCACGCCCTCGATCTTCTCCCAGAAGAAGGCGAAACCCGGGGTGTCCCAGTAGACCGAGTAAACCTGGTAGCCGTGCTCGGGGTCCGCGTGCGGATCGGGCCGGGTGTACTCGGCGATTTCAGCCAGGAGGGTGGGCACGGCCTTCGTCGCCACGAAGTACTTGACCTCGAAGCGATTCATCGTGGCACCCCGCCGGCGCGGCTCGGCGGGCGGGGCCGCCGTCGGGGCCGGCTCGCCACCGGCCTCCGGTCGCTCGAGCAGCTGACTGGTGTCAGACATGACTCGGCGTCCGGGCAAGGGCCATGCCGCGGCGAGTCATACCGAGAGTACTGGCGGCGCGCCGCGGCGCAGCCGGAGGCCGCCCAACGCCAGGAGGCCGAGCCCGTAGCCGGCCACACCGAGCGGGAGTGCCAGCAGCAGGGATCGGGGCCCGAGCAACTGGAGCAGGCCGGCCATCAGGGCGCCCGCGCCGACGGCTCGGGTAAAGCGGCTCGGGGCGGGGAGCGCGTAGCCCAGCCGCCGGGCGGCGAACAGCGCAAGACCGAGCCGGCCGGTCTCGGTGAACAGGTTGGCAGCGGCGGCGCCGAGAAGCCCGAACCGTGGAATCAGGGCGACATTGAGGGCCAGGCTCACCAGCGCGGCCGCCGCGGTGAGGCGGAACACCGCCCGTTCCCGCCCCTCGGCGAGGAGCGCCATCACCGGTACGTCACGGGCGAGGCAGAGCGGGATGGACCAGACGAGGAGCGCGAACGGCAGGCTGGCCTCCCGGTAGCTCGGCCCGTAGAGCAGAAGCACGATGGGGCTCGCGAGCAGCATGCCCCCGACCGCCACTGGCAACCCCACGGCGAACACCTGAGCCAGGGCCGCATGGTAGAGGCGCTGCCGGTCGGCCGGGATGGCGCGCAGCCGGGTGAGCGACGGGAGCAGGCTCAGGCTGTAGGCCGTCCCCAGGTTGAGGAAGAAGGTCACCAGCGCGTAGCCGGCGGCGTAATAGCCCACCGCCTGGGTCCCGTGCAGGGCGCGCAGGAAGAGGTAGCTCGCGTTGTAGATCACGAGCCCCACCAGCGCGCTCGCCACCAGGGAGGCACCGCGCCGCACCAGCGGCGCCAGCACCCCCGGCGCGAGGTGGGCGGGGAGCCGCCCGAGACCGGGCCCGAGCCAGAGGAAGAGCAGCAGGGCGCCGAGGAGATCACCGGCCACCTGGGCCTGGGCCACCGCGGCCACGTCGCCGGGGCCGCGCACCAGGACCAGCACCAGCGCGGCCATGAAGGCCTGACCGGCCAGGGTGCCGGCCGCCGCCCGGCGGCTTCGCTCGAACCCGAGATGGACCCAGCGGGTGCCCGCGCCCACGGCAAGCAGGGTGAGCGCATACACGGCGAGCACCGTGTCATCGGGCGCCGGCAGCACCAGGTAGCCGAGCCCGGCGGTCACCAGCGCGAACCCCAGCGCCACGAGCTGCCGCAGGGTGAGCACGGCCGGCCCGGCGCGGACCAGAAACCCGTGGTCGGCGGCGACCTCGCGAACTCCGAGACCCAGATCGAAGCCCGCATCGGCCACCCGGTTGAGGTAGAGGACCACCGCGGTGGCCACCCCGATCATGCCGAAGCCGGCCGGTCCCACCGTGCGGGCGGCATACACCATGGCGGCGAATGCCACCAGGCGGGCGGCGGCCTCGCCCAGCCCGAGGGCGAGGAAATTCCGCGCCACGCGGCCCGCCGCGGGGTTGATGCTCTCGTCCTCGGTCACGGCGCGGCCTTCAGGGTCTGGTAGTCGATCTTGTCGGTCGCGGTCCGCGGCAGCCGGTCGACGAACCGGAACCGGTCCGGCGCCATGTAGCGCGGAAGGCGCTCCAGGCAGAACCGCTTGAGCTCGATGATCGTGGGCCGGGCGCCGTCATGGCAGCCGAGGAACGCGGTGATGACCACACCAGAGGTTTCGTCAGGTGCTGCCACCACGGCGACTTCCCGCACCGCCGGATGCGCGGCGAGCCCCGCCTCGATCTCCCCCAGCTCGATCCGGTAGCCCCGCCGCTTCACCATCCGGTCGCGCCGCCCGCGGAACAGGTAGATCCCGCCCTCGGCTTCCACCACCACGTCCCCGGTGCGATACCAGCGCCGGCCGGCGGCATCCACCAGGAAGGCCTCCGCGTTCCGCTCCGGGAGGTTCCAGTAGCCCGACATGACGCCCGGGCCGGCGATCACGAGCTCGCCCTCGGTGCCGGCCGGCACGTCGCGCCCCACCTCGTCCACCACCCGCGAGGCCAGGTGGGCGCAGGTGGCACCGATGGGGTAGGGCTCGGTGCGGTCGTCGGGCACCGGCAGGGGCACCTCGCAATAGGTGCACACGTTGGTCTCGGTGGGCCCGTACAGATTGAAATACCGCGGGTGGGGCAGCCGGCGGGTGAGGGCGCGGAGCGCCGGGACCGGGAAGACCTCCCCCGCAAAGAGCACCAGCCGGAGCGCCGAGAGGTCGTACCGCTCGAGCCGTCCGTACTGGCCGAGCAGGCCCAGGATGGAGGGGGTCGAGTACCACACGGTGATCCCCCGCTCCGCCATCACCGGCGCCAGCGCCTGCGGCTCCTTCCCCAGCTCCTCCCCGATCAGAACCAGCCGGGCCCCGTGCTTGAGGGAAACGTAGAGGTCGAGGATCGAGAGGTCGAAGTGGAACGGGGCATGACTCGAGAAGCAGTCGCGGTCAGTGGGCGCGAACACCTCGGAGCACCAGTCCACGAAGCTCAGCGCCGCCAGATGCGAGAGCATCACGCCCTTGGGCCGGCCGGTGGAGCCGGAGGTGTAGAGGAGGTAAGCCAGCGAGTCGAGAGGCGGGACCACAGTACCCGAGGGCGCCGGTGTTTCCGGTGCGCCGGCCGCGTCCAGCGCGCGGGCCAGTGCCAGGCCGCGGCCGGTCCCCTCGAGCAGCCCGCCGGAGGCAGCGAGCTCGGGCTCGAGCGGGCCCCAGAGCGAGCGATCGAGCAGCAGCGCTCGAACCGCGCAGTCGTGCAGGACGTAGGCTGCCCGGGCCGGCGGCGAACCCGGATCCACCGGTACGTACGCGGCCCCCGCCTTGAGCGCCCCGAAGATCCCGGCCACGGCGTCTATGGACTTGGGCAGATAGATGCCCACCCGGTCGCCGGGCCGCACGCCACTGGCCAGGAGCCAGTCGCGGAACCGATTCGACAGCCGGGCCAGCTCGCCGTAGGTGATCCGGCCGCCCTCCGCCTCCTCGATCGCCACTCGCTCCGGCGCCCGGGCCGCCGCGGCGTCGAGTACCAGATGCAACGCCGCCACCGACGTCACGCGCCTTGCTCCCGGGGATCCGGGCATTCCCACCAAGCCTCCGCTCAAAGCCCCAGGCTCCGGGCGATCAGGTTGCGCTGGATCTCCGAGGTCCCGGCGTAGAGCGTGCCGCCGATCGAGTCGCGGAGATCGAGCTCCACCTCGTATTCGGTGGTGAAGCCGTACCCGCCGTGGATCTGAACCGCGTCCAGACAGGACTGCACCCAGGCCTCGCTCAGAAACAGCTTGGCGATCGCGGCATCGGCCCCCGCCGTCCCCGCAGTCTGCTTGAGCCAGGCTCCCCGGTAGAGGAGGCAGCGCGCCGCCTCCAGCCGCACCTTCATGCCGGCTAGCCGGTGCGCCACTGCCTGGAACTGCCCGATGGGCTGGCCGAACTGGCGCCGCTGCCGGGCGTAGGCCACCGCCTGCTCGAGCTGGCGCTCCATGGCGCCGACCTGGCAGGCCAGAATGCAGGCCCGCTCCCATTCCATGGCGTCGTTGAAGATCTCGGCGCCGCGCCCCTCCCGGCCCAGGCGGTTGGCCACTGGCACCGGGCAATCCTCGAACACCAGCTCCGCCATGGGCGAGGTCTTGAGGCCCAGCTTCTCGATCGGCCGCCCCACGGTGAGACCCGGGGTGCCGCGCTCCACCAGGAAGCCGGTGATGCCGAGGACTCCGAGAGAGGGATCGAGCGTGGCGAAGACCAGGAAGAGGTCGGCCACCGGCGCCTCGCTCACGAAGGTCTTGGCCCCGTTCAGCACGTAGCAGTCGCCCCGGCGCTCGGCCCGGGTCGTGAGACCGAAGGCGTCGGATCCCGAACCTGGCTCGCTCATCCCGTGCGCCCCGATCCACTCGCCGCGGTTGAGCCGGGGGAGATAGCGGCGGCGTTGCTCCTCCGTGCCGAAGCGGAAGAGCGGCATCTGCACGCTCCACATCTGGGCTGCGAGGGCGAAGAGCAGGCCGTTGTCCTTGCAGCCGTACCCCAGCGCCTCCATGGCGAGCACGGTGCTCAGGATGTCGGCGCCGCCTCCCCCGTAGTCCTCCGGAAATGGCAGTCCCTGGATCCCGAACTCGGCGCAACGGGTCCAGAGCTCCCGGGAGAACTCGCCCGCCTTGTCGCGGCGGGCCAGGTCATCCTGCAGGGACTTGCGCGCGAACTCGATCACCGCGCGGCGGAACTCGAGCTGCTGGTCGGTCCAGGAGAAGTCCATGCGGCCGCCTACATGTAGCCATCGCGGCGCAGGGTCTCGAGCCCGCCGCCGTCGTCCTGGTCCTGGGCCCGGCCGGAGCGTTCCGCGATGTTGGCGAACTTCCCGGTCTTGAGCTCCACGATGATCTCCGCCACGTTGCGCGCCGTGGATTCCACCGGCCGGGTGCAGGGACCGCAGCCGAGCGAGCGGTAGCGGGTCCCGGTGCCCTGGTCGTAGTAGAGCGACACCGTGGGAATCTTCTCGCGCTCGATGTACTCCCAGATGTTGAGCTCGGTCCAGTCGAGCAGCGGATGGATCCGCAGATGGGTCCCCGGGGCGAACTCGGTCTTGTACTGGTTCCAGAATTCGGGGGGCTGATCTCCGACGTCCCAGTTGGACTGGCGGTCCCGAGGCGAGAAGTACCGCTCCTTGGACCGGCTCCCCTCCTCGTCCGCCCGGGCCCCCACGATGACGCCGGTGTAGGGCTCGGTGTTCTTGTCCACCTCGTAGGTCTTCTTGGCGTGGTTGAACCGGTAGTGAG
>JBBIMQ010000223.1:0-5059 GCA_037444345.1 Gemmatimonadota bacterium
CCCCGCGGAGCCGGTCGCCCGGCTTCCCCCGCCCAGGGATGGGGGGACACCCCCCCCGCCGCCCCCGCCCTGGCCATCCGGGCCGCCCCCCCCCCCCGACGCCGGGGCCGCGGGGCCACACCCGAGCCCGCCGGGCCGCCGGAGCCGGCCTCGACCCTGCTAGATTCCTCGCCCGATGGCAACCGCTGCCCTGGGCGCCGCCTGCCGGGCCTGCGCCGCCTCCCTCAGCCCCGGCGCCCGTTTCTGTCACCGCTGCGGCCGCGCCGTGTCGGGGAAGACCTCCGAACGGCCCGCCTGGATCACCGCGTGGAGCATCATCGCGGTGCTCCTCGCGTTGATCCTCTGGCACGTCGAGACCCGGGGGGCCGGAGGGGAGCGGCCGGTCATGGCCAACGTCGGATCCAGCCCGAGCGCCGCCCCACCGAGCGGTGCCGCGGCGCCGGACATCAGCCGGATGTCGCCTCGCGAGCGCTTCCTCCGGTTGAGCGATCGGGTCCTGAGCGCGGCGGAGGCCGGCGATACGGCCGCCGTACAGCGGTTCGCCCCCATGGCCCTCGCCGCCTACGGCATGCTGGACACCGTTGACGTGGACAGCCGGTACCACGCGGCCATGGTGGCGCTCGAGACCGGCCAGCCCGCCCTCGCGCTGGCGCTCGCCGACACCATCCACGCCGAGGCGAGGAACCACCTGTTCGGCTACCTGATCCAGAGCAGGGCAGCGGAAGCCCGGAACGATCGCGCCGCGCTCGCCCGCGCGCGCCGGGCGTTCCTCGCCAACTACGGGGCCGAGCTGAGAAAGGACCGGCCCGAATACAGGGAGCACCTCGAGCTCTTGGAGCGCGCGAGGAACGAGTTCAGCAGGGCCACCGGGGCGTCGGCGAATCGAGGGAAGGAGTGAGAGATTCCCCGATGGGGCCGGCCGGTCCCGCTCCGATGACGCCCTGGTTCCGGCGGTCCCCCGATCCGCGGGTTCCCGCCGCCCCTGCTGCCGTTCCCCCGCCACCCGCCCCCGATCCGCCATGCCGCTGACTGTCCGCCTCGCCCACTCTCCCGATTCCGACGACGCCTTCATGTTCTACGCGCTCGCGGCCGGGAAGCTCGACACCGGCGACCTCCGCTACGTCCATGAGCTCGCCGATATCGAGACGCTGAACCGGCGGGCCCTGGCGGGCGAACTCGACGTGACCGCCGTCTCGATTCATGCCTACGCCTATCTCGCCGACCGCTACGCGCTCCTCGGGTGCGGTTGCTCGATGGGCGATCGCTACGGGCCCCGGCTCGTGGGCCGGGCACCCCGTCCCCCGGGCCGCCGGATCGGCGGTCCCGCGGTTCGCATCGCCGTGCCCGGCAAGCTCACCACCGCCTACCTGGCCCTCAGGCTCTACCAGCCCGAGTTCACCGAGGTGGTGGTCCCCTTCGACCGGATCGAGGACGCCGTGCTCGCTGGCGCAGCGGACCTGGGACTGCTCATCCATGAGGGGCAGCTCACCTATCAGGATCGGGGCCTCCATCTCTGGGCCGATCTGGGCGAGTGGTGGTTCGGCGAAACCGGGCTCCCGCTTCCTCTGGGAGGCAACGTGGTGCGCCGCGACCTCGGCGATCCGGTCATCAGGCAGATTGCCCGCGACCTCAGGGCCAGCATCCGCTACGGCCTGCAGCACCGCGCCGAGGCCCTGGCGCACGCCCGGCAGTACAACCGGGGGATCGGCGACGAGCGCACCGACCGGTTCGTCGCCATGTACGTGAATGAGTGGACCGTGGACTACGGCGCCCGCGGGCGGCAGGCGGTGCGAGAGCTGCTCCGGCGGGGGCACGAGGCCGGCGTGATCCCGCACCCGGTGGAGGTCGAGTTCGTCGGCTAGGAGCGCGGGATTGCGGGCCTGCCGGCCGGGCCGGCGCTGACCGCCCCGGCTTCGGGGCCTGGGCTTCCGACCCCCCGGGCGGTGCCGCTATGGCGCCCCGTCACCCGCCACGATATTCTTCGTCCGCAAGCAGTTAGCGCGCCTAGCCGCCTTTTCCCTGTTCCCGGAGCCTCGGGTGCCGCTGGCCGACGCCCCTATCAGCGTACTCGTCGTTGACGACGAAGAACCGATCCGGAACGCCCTCAAGAAGTACCTCGTCCAGCAGGGGTACGACGTCACCACTGCGGCGAGCGGCGACGAGGCGCTCCGGATCCTCCAGCGCCAGAAGATCGCGGTCATGCTGCTCGACGTTCGCATGCCGGGCCGGAGCGGCATTGACCTGGTTCCCCAGGTCCTCGAGGTCGAGCCGACCATCGCGATCCTGATGCTCACCGCGGTGAACGATGCCACCACCGCCGCGCTCTGCATGCAGCGCGGCGCCATGGACTACCTCACCAAGCCGATCGATCTCGCGGATCTGGCCCGCGCCATCCTCCGCGCCATCCGCCGCCGCGACAGCATGATCGAGCAGCAGAACCTCAACCAGTGGCTCAAGGAGGAGGTCGCCGTCCGGACCGCCGAGCTCCGGCGCGAGCGGGCCAAGCTGGAGCGCCTGTCGGTAGCCACCCTCGAGGCCCTGGTCAACGCCCTCGAGGCCAAGGATCCCTTCATCCGGGGGCACTCCACCCGAGTGGCCGACCTCGGCGCGCTGATCGCCGCCGAGCTCGGTCTGAGCGACGAACAGGTGGAACAGGTGCGGATGGCAGGGCGGCTCCACGACATCGGGAAGATCGGCATCAGGGAGGAGATCCTCACCAAGGAGGGGCCGCTCACCGCGGAGGAGTACGAGCTCGTCAAGCAGCACGTGGTGATCGGGTCCCAGATTCTGGCTCCGCTCCAGCACCTGGGCGAGATCATCGCCTTCGTGCGGAGCCACCACGAGCGCTGGGACGGCCAGGGCTATCCCGATCGGCTCAAGGCCCAGGAGATCCCGCTCGGCGCCCGGATCCTCTGCGCCGCCGAGATTTACGACGCCCTGACCACCGCTCGCCCGTACCAGGAGAAGATGCCTCCCGAGGTCGCGGTGGAGCGCATGCGCGACCTCGCCGGCAGCGTGCTGGATCCCGACGTCTACCGCGCCCTGGAGGCTGCGGTGCGGCGGCGCCAGGCCCTGGTCTTCCTCGACGACGCCAGAACCTGAGCCGGGCCAGGGCGGCGGCCCCCGGCGCTAGATTCCTCCAAGGCCGCGCTCCGCGGCCTTGGTGCGTTTTGGTGAGCCGGATCACAGGCGCCAGGCCGCGGGCGGCATGAGTTGTGCCCACAGGGAGCAGCGCTATGGCCAAGACAGTCCTTGTCATAGACGACGATCCCGACCAGCGCCGCCTGCTCGAACGCACGCTGCCGACCCGGGGGTACCAGGTTCTGCTCGCGGCCGATGGCGAGGCCGGACTGGCCCTCGCGACCACCAGACGGCCGGACGCCATCGTGCTCGATGTGATGATGCCGCGGCTCAACGGCTTCCAGACCTGCCGGCGCCTCAAGGCCCAGCCCGCCACGGCGCATCTCCCGGTCGTCATGCTCACTGCCAAGGATCAGCCGGCCGACGAGCTCTGGGCGCGCGAGGTCGGTGCCGACGAGTACCTGACCAAGCCGGTCGAGGTCGGCGCCCTCTGCGACCTGCTCGACCGCCTGACCGCCGGCCAGTGACGCTCCTCGATCTCATCCTCCTCTTCGCTGCCACCGTCACCGGCGCTGGTCTGCTCGGCGTGCTGATGTGGGCGGGGTACGGGGTGTACCTGACGCGCCTCGAGCGGGACATGGCGCGGCGCAAGGGCGCCTATCGCGAGTTTCTCGCCGAACTCTCCTCCCGGGACCGCGCCTTCCTCGAGCCGGAGTTGCGGCGGGTCAAGACGCTACGCGACTTCGAGGCCCTCGAAGCCCTGCTCGAGGAGCAGGCCCGCACCGCGACGGGACGGCCCGGCTGGCTGCTCGATGCGTACGATCGGTTGGGCCTGGTGGACAAGTACATCGAGCGGCTCCGCCACGCCAAGAAGTGGCGGGAGCGGGCCTTCGCCGCCGAGCTCCTCGGGCGGGTGGGGAGCGCCAGAGCGGTTCGTCCGCTCCTCGAAACCGTCCAGTCCACCCGCACCGAGGACGCCGACGTCCGGGAGATCGCGCTCCGGGCCCTGGCGCGCATCGCCGATCCGCAGGCCGTGGGCCCCCTGGTGGAGGCGCTGAAACAGGCCGAGGCCTGGCTCGCGCCGCGGATCGCGGACATCCTGGTCCGCCACGGCGAGGCGGTGGTGGAACCGATGCTTCAGTTTCTGGCCGAGGGGTCCCGCCATCCAGCCCGGGCGTGGGCGGCGAATGTCCTGGGCGAGGTGCGCGCCCAGCGCGCCTTCCCGGCCCTGGTGAAGGCGCTGTCCGACATGGACGACGAGGTCCGCGCCAAGGCGGCTGCCGCCTTGGGAAAGCTGGGAGACCGCCGCGCCGTGACCTACTTGCTGGACCATCTGCTGTCGGATCCTGCCCCCTTCGTGCGGGCCCGGATTGCGGGAGCGCTGGGCCAGTTCGACGACCGCGAGGTGGTGGACCGCCTGGTCCGCGCCCTGGGTGACCCGGCGTGGTGGGTGCGGATGCGGAGCGTGGAGGCACTGGAGCAGATCGGGCGAAGCGCCGAGGGGCCTCTGGTCTTGGCTCTCGACGACCCGGATCCGGAGATCCGGATCCGGGCGGCGGTGGCGCTGGAGCGGCTGGGCCTCCCTGCCCGCCTGGTCGAACAGATCGAGCAGGGCACCGGGGGCGCCGAGACCCAGCAGCTCCTGGCGAAGTTCGGCGTGGCTGGGGCTCGCGAGCTGCTCGCCGAGCTGCTGCATCACCCGGCCGCCTCGGTGCGGCTGGCGGTGATCCAGGCTGCGCGGGCCGGGGCCAGGCAGGATCTGAGCCCCGAGCTGCTCGAGCGGGGCCGCGCCGACGCCGATCCCGCCGTGAGGGCCGCTGCCTACGAAGCGCTCCGCGCCCTTGGGGCGCGGGAGGCGGGCCAGGCGGCCCTCGAGGCCCTGGCCGACGAGGACGAACGGGTGCGGGCCGCCGCGACCGCCTTGCTGGGCGAGCTGGGTGGCCCGGCACTCGGCGCCATGCTGCTGCCCCGCGCGCGC
>JBBIMQ010000224.1:0-5052 GCA_037444345.1 Gemmatimonadota bacterium
AATGTTATTGCGCCGGCGGACCGGCTCCCTGGCGGCCCCGGCGGCCCCGGCGGCCCGGGTGGACCGGGCGGACCGCCCGACCTCGGGGCCCGGGTCAGCGCGGCGGTTGGAGCAGCAGGACGAGGCTTAGCGCCACGACCAGCCCGCCGGCCGCGAAGACCAGGGTCCAGTCCACCGGGCGGGCGCGAGACCGATCAGCCAGGTGCCGCATGGCGAGGCTCCGGAGATACGATGTGCTCGACGATCGCGGCGGCAGGTTTCCTCCCGCCGGTCCCCTGAGTCACGGCGGGGTCACATTCCACCCCGCCCCGCGCGGCCTTGCTTCCGGAGGGCCACTGCCGTGAACGAGTCCAGCATCCCCGTCATTCTCTCGGCTTGCCGGACACCGATCGGCAAGTACCTGGGGGCGCTGTCCGGCTTCCGCGCTCCGGAGCTCGGCGCCATCGTGGTCCGCGAGGCGGTGCGCCGGGCGGGCATTGATCCCGCCGCCGTGGACGAGGTGATCCTGGGCCAGGTGATCCAGGGGGGATCCGGACAGGCCCCGGCCCGGCAGGCTGCGATCCACGGCGGCATTCCGGCCACGGTCCCCGCTCTCACGGTCAACAAGGTCTGCGGCTCGGGCCTCAAGGCGGTGATGCTGGCGGCGCAGGCGATCCGGGCCGGCGACGGCCAGTGCATCGTGGCCGGCGGGATGGAGGCGATGTCGGCGGCGCCGCATTACCTCTTCGGATACCGGAGCGGGATCAAGGCCGGGCACCAGACCCTGGTGGACGGGATGATCCACGACGGCCTCTGGGATTCCTTCGGCCAGAATCACATGGGCGAGTACGCCGAGTACACGGCCCAGAAGGCGGGAATCACGCGGGAGGAACAGGACCGTTTCGCCCTCGAGAGCCACCGGAAGGCGGTCGCGGCCCAGGAGGCCTGCCGGTTTGCCGCCGAGATCGTGCCGGTCGAGGTGCCGGGCAAGGGGGGGAGCACCAGGGTGGACCGGGACGAGGGGCCCCGCAAGGATACCTCGCTCGAGGCGCTGGCCCGCCTCAAGCCGGCCTTCAAGGCCGATGGCACCGTGACCGCGGGGAACGCCCCGGGGCTCAACGACGGCGCGAGCGCCCTGGTGGTGGCCTCGCTGGCCTTCGCCAGGGCTCACGGCCTGGCACCGCTCGCCCGGATCACGGGCTACGCCACGGCGGGCGGGGAGCCGCGCGACCTCTTCTTCGCGCCGATCGTGGCGGTGCAGAATCTCATGAAGAAGGCCGGGACCACGATTGCCGATTACGACCTGATCGAGGCCAACGAGGCCTTCGCCGTCCAGGCCCTGGCCGATGGCCGCGCCCTGGGCTGGGACTGGGCCCGGGTCAACGTGCACGGCGGTGCCATCGCGCTGGGCCACCCGATCGGTGCGAGCGGGGCCCGGGTGCTCACCACCCTGCTGTACGCCCTGGCCTCCCGGAACCAGTCCACCGGCCTGGCCACTCTCTGTCTCGGTGGCGGCAACGCCGTCGCCCTCAGCGTGGAGCGCACCGCATGAAGCGATCTTTCTCGATGACCACGGTTCAGACCCGCCCCTTTCCGCTTCGCTGGCCGCTCGCGCTTCTCGCGGGGGCGCTGGTGGTAGCGCTGGCGGCCCAGGTCTCCATCCCGCTCTCGTTTTCGGTGGTGCCGATGACGCTGCAAGGTCCCGCGGTGTTGCTGGTGGGGGGACTGCTCGGGAGTGCGGCGGGCACGGGAGCGCGGGCCCTGTATCGCTTGCTCGGGGTGTTCGGGGTCCCGGTGTTCGCCGGGGGGGCCGGGGGGCCGGGGCACCTGGGCGGCCCCACGGCGGGTTACCTGCTCGCGTTCCCGGTGGCTGCCCTGGTGGTGGGTCGGGTGGCGGAGCGGGGCCGGCTGGGCCGGTCGCTCGCAGGGGCCCTGCTCGGCATGGCGACCATTCACATCGGCGGCTGGTCCTGGCTCGCCGTGCTCACCGGCAGCCCGGCGCAGGCCTTCGCGATGGGCACGGCGCCCTTCGTCGTGCAGGATCTGCTCAAGACCCTGCTGGCGGGGCTCGTGCTCTGGCGGGCCCACCACGCGCTCCGCCTGCGCGCGTGAGCGCCACCCCGGCCGCCGCGCCGCCTTCCGCCCGTCCCGGCCCGCTCGGGTCCGTCGCCTGGGTGGTGCTCTTTCTGGGGGGCGGGTTCCTGCTCACCTCCGGGCTCGCCACCGGGCTCATTGCCGGGGCGGCCGGGTTCGATCCCGGGCGGGTCCAGGATCTCGTCAGGCGAGTCTGGCCCGCGCTGGTTGCCCAGACCGCGGCGGGCCTCGTGGTCTTCGGCCTGCTCACCTGGGCGATCGGGATGCGAGCGCTCCGCCTCACGGCCCGGGATCTCCGCTGGGCGCCGCGCGCCCGGGCGGCACCAGGCCTGGCGCAAGGGTTGGGGCTCGGTGTCCTGGCCGCGCTCGGCGCGCTGGCCCTGTCCGCCCTGCTGGGTGGAGCCCGCCTGGCAAGTGACGGCGGCGGCCTGGGCGAGTATCTGGGGGCCCTCTCGACCGTCCTGCTGCTGCTTGCACCCGCCTCGCTCCTGGAGGAGATCGTGTTTCGCGGCGTCGTGCTGGTGACGCTGGCCCGGCTCGTGGGACGGTGGCGCGCCGTGGTGCTCATCGCCGCGCTCTTCGCCCTGGCCCACCTCTGGAATCCCAACACCACGCCGCTCGGCCTGCTCAACATCGGGCTGGCCGGCGTGTTCCTGGGCGCCGCCTTCTACCTGCCCGGCGGGATCTGGGCCGCCTGGGGTGCCCACCTGGGCTGGAACGCCACCCTCGCCGCGGCCGACGCGCCGGTGAGCGGTCTCCCCATCCGGCTCCCGCTGCTGGACTACGAACCGGGGGGACCGGCCTGGCTCACCGGCGGGGCCTTCGGGCCGGAGGGCGGTCTCGCCGCGTCGCTGGCGATCGCGGGCGCCCTGGCACTCGCCGTGCGGCGGGCGGAAGGCGAGGCGGCGTGATGCGCGTCACGGTGATCGGCGCGGGCACGATGGGTAGCGGGAGCGCCCAGGTCTTCGCGATGCACGGACACCCCGTCCTGATGGTGGACGTGTCGGCGGAGGCGCTGGAACGGGGTCTGGAGGCGATCCGGGCTAGCCTGGGGCGCCTGGTGAAGAAGGGCACCGCGACCCGCGAGGAGGCCGACGCCGCCCTGGGCCGGATCGCGGTGGCCACCACGGTCGAGGAGGGGAGCGAGGCGGAGTTCGTGGTCGAGGCCGCGAGCGAGAATCCGGCACTCAAGTACTCGATTTTCGAGCAGCTCGACCGCGCCTGCCCCCCCGCCACGATCCTCGCCACCAACACCAGTTCCATCTCCATCACCGCCATCGCCGCCCGGACCCGGCGCCCCGACCGGGTGATCGGGATGCACTTCATGAACCCGGTGCCGGTGATGCAACTGGTCGAGGTGATCCGGGGCCACGCGACCAGCGACGCGACCACCCGCACCGTGCTCGACCTGGCCCGCGCCCTGGGCAAGACCCCGGTCGAAGTGCAGGACTTTCCCGGCTTCGTCTCCAACCGGGTGCTCATGCCGATGATCAACGAGGCGATCTTCTGCGTGATGGAAGGCGTGGCCTCGCCCGAAGCGGTGGACACCGTGATGAAGCTCGGCATGGCGCACCCAATGGGGCCCCTCGCCCTCGCCGACCTGATCGGACTGGATACCTGTCTGGCGATTCTCGAGGTGCTGCACCAGGGGCTGGGCGACGACAAGTACCGTCCCTGCCCGCTGCTCCGCCGGATGGTGGCCGCGGGCGAGCTGGGGCGAAAGACGGGCAAGGGGTTCTACACCTACTGACGGATCGGAGCATGGACGTCTTTTCCGCCATGCAGCGCTACGCGCACGAGCAACTGGTCTTCGGGCACGAGCCCTCGTGCGGCTACTACGGCATCATCGCCATTCACGACACCACCCTCGGGCCCGCGCTGGGCGGGACCCGGTTCTGGCGGTATGCCTCCACCGAGGAGGCGATCGCCGACGCCCTCAGGCTGGCGCGGGGGATGACCTACAAGTCGGCGGTGGCCGGGCTCAACCTGGGGGGGGGCAAGGCCGTGGTCGTGGGCGACAACAAGCGGCGGGACCGGGAGGCGCTGTTCCGGGCCCACGGCCGGTTCATCGAATCCCTGGGCGGCCGCTACATCACGGCGGAGGACGTGGGCACGAGCCCGGCCGACATGGAATACGTGCGGATGGAAACCCGGCACGTGGCGGGACTGCACGGCCGCTCGGGCGACCCCTCGCCGGTCACCGCCTACGGGGTGTACGTGGGCCTGAAGGCCTGCGCCCGCCAGCGCTGGGGCTCCGACAGTCTGGCCGGCAAGCGCATCCTGGTCCAGGGGTGCGGCAATGTGGCCCGGAACCTCTGCGACTACCTTCACAAAGAAGGCGCCCGGCTGGTGGTCACCGACCTGGACGAGGACAAGGTGAAGCGGGTGGTCCAGGCCACCGGGGCCCGGGCCGTGGCACCCGAGGCGATCTACGACGAGCCGGCGGACATCTATTCCCCCAACGCCCTGGGGGCCACGGTCAACGACGAGACCCTCCGCCGGCTCAAGGTGGAGATCATCGCCGGCGGGGCCAACAACCAGCTCGCCGAGGAGCGCCACGGCGACGAGGTGGAACGGCGGGGCATGCTCTACGCGCCGGACTACGTGATCAACGCGGGCGGGGTGATCAACGTGTTCGGCGAGCTCATGGGCTGGGATCAGGAGCGAGCCAAGCGGAAGGCGGACCAGATCTACGATACCCTGCTTTCGATCTTCCAGATGGCCGCGCGGGAGGGCATCCCCAGCTATCGGGCCGCCGACCGGCTGGCCGAGCAGCGGATCGCGGCGATGGGTGCGGTGGCCGGGATCCGGGTGGGACCGGTGAACGGCAGGGGGTGACCGGGGCGGGGGCGGGTGGCCAGGCGCGGGGTGGCCGGCCCTGCCCGCCGGGGCCCGGCCGGGCGGAGAGCGAGGGCCAGCCACCGGGCCGCTGCGGAGTTGTATTTTTATTCACCCCGAGGTAAACTCTCCCGTGTCCGA
>JBBIMQ010000225.1:0-1065 GCA_037444345.1 Gemmatimonadota bacterium
ATCCCCTGGATCCGATGCGGATTCGGCGCGCCCCCGGAAATCACCGCGGACTTGGCCGGCTCCACGGCGAAGGTTTGGAGCTGGGGCATCCGCTGCTTCAGGACCTCGCTCACGCCCGAGATGTGGCCCCCGGTGCCGACGCCGGTGATGAAGTAGTCGAGACCCTCGGGAAAGTCCGCCAGGATCTCCCGGGCCGTGGCCGTGCGGTGGATCTCGACATTGGCCGGATTCTCGAACTGCTGCGGCATCCAGGCCTTGGGATTCGACGCCACGAGCTCTCGGGCCCGCTCGATCGCCCCCCTCATTCCCTTTTCGCGCGGGGTGAGCTCCAGCTCGGCTCCATACGCCGCCATCACTCGCCGCCGCTCGATGGACATGGACTCCGGCATGACCAGGATGAGCCGGTAACGCTTCACGGCCGCCACCATGGCCAGGCCGATCCCGGTGTTGCCCGAGGTCGGCTCGACGATGACACTGTCGGGGCGGAGGATACCGCGCCGTTCGGCATCCTCGATCATGGAGAGTCCGATCCGGTCCTTGATGCTGCCGCCGGGGTTGGCCCGCTCCAGTTTCATCCAGACCTCGACCTTGGGGTCGAAGAGGCGGTTGATCCGCACGTGAGGGGTATTCCCGATGGTTTCGAGGATGGTCTGGGCACGCATGGCTGGCTCATGGTGGCAGTGAGAAGGTGACGGCACCCGGCGCGGTGACCGTCACCGGGCGCATTCTCGGACCGCGCCGGCTCCACCCGAACCGCAACCTCGCCTGGGGGGCGGGGGCGGAGCCGGGACCGACTACGGAGCAGCGATCATCAGATGTTGTACTCGAGCAGCGGCTCGGCTGCCTCGCGGGCTCGCTCGACCGCGGCGGTGTGGGTGACCACCGAGCCCGGCGGGACGCTGTGGGTCAGCCAGACGTTGCCGCCGATCACGCTGCCGGCACCGATCACCGTGTCGCCGCCGAGGATGGTGGCGTTGGCATAGATCACCACATCGTCCTCGATCGTGGGATGGCGCTTCTGCCGGGCCAGCTCCTTCTTGACGCTGAGCGCGCCCAGGGTCACAC
>JBBIMQ010000225.1:1075-5039 GCA_037444345.1 Gemmatimonadota bacterium
TGATACAGCCGCACCCGGTCGCCGATCACGGTGGTTTCGCCGATCACGATCCCGGTGCCGTGGTCAATCGCGAGCGAGCGGCCGATGGTGGCCCCGGGATTGATATCGATCCCCGTCGCCCGATGCGCCGACTCGGTGATCAGGCGGGGGAGGAGCGTCACTCCTAGCTGGGCGAGGACGTGGGCAATTCGGTAGCAGGCGATCGCGTAGAACCCGGGATAGGCCAGGATGACCTCGTCGCGGGTCCGGGCAGCCGGGTCGGCGAGGAAGGTGGCTTCGGCATCGAGGGCGAGCAGAGCGGCGACCCCCGGAAGCTCGGCCAGGAACCGTCCGCTCAAGGTCTGCGCCTCCGCTCGGGCGAATCCGAGACCCTCGACGAACTCTCCCAGCAGACTGCCGACCTCGTCCAGTTCGGCTTGCACCTCCGCCGCGCTGGAGCGGTGCACGTCCGCAAAGTGCGGGAACAGGAGGCGCAGCGTGTCTTGCGCCAGCTGTTCCGCTCGCTCCCAGGCGTGGGCCGGGAGCGGGTACCCCCGGCGTCCGGCTGCAACGGCGGTCACGAACCTTTCGAGAGAATCCGGCATTAATGCCAACATAATCACCCGGTGGGGATCGGAGAGTCCGCCCGGGATCGGCGGGCGCTGCTCTGGCGCTTCCCGGGATCAGGCGGCATCGTTAGCGGTCCCGGTTTCGCACCCGGTCCTGACAGAACCTCGTGTCTCCCGTGGGCGGTGCTGCGGCCACGGCGGACGGGCGCAGGCTCACCCCGGTCGGTCCGGGGTGGTACGGGGCGAGCATGCCGAGCGAGCGGCCGCAGGGGGTCCTTCCGGGTGTCCCGGCCGGGCCGGCACCAGGGCCGCCGGCATTTCCTTGGGGACGAGGAGTCATGGCACAGCGCGATCCGAACCTTTCCGCCCGCGGACTCGCCGCCCGGGAGCTCGACACCCCCTACCCGAGCTTCCCCGAGCGCTTGCCCGCGGGCCAGATCGAGGCCGGGCGCTACACCGTAGGCTTCGCCCGCTCGGTGGCGGAGCTGGACCGAGTCGAGCGGCTCCGATTCGAGGTCTTCAATCTCGAGCTGGGCGAGGGGCTCGAGGCCTCCTTCGCCACCGGCCGGGATCACGACGACTTCGACCCCGGGTTGCATCATCTCGTGATCCGGGTCCGTGACTCGGGCGAGGTGGTGGGCACCTACCGTCTGCAGACGGCCGAGATGGCCGGGGCCCGGCACGGGTTCTACTCCAGCGGCGAGTTCGACCTCGCGGGTCTGCCGCAGGCCTTCGTGGAGGGCGCCGTGGAGGTGGGGCGGGCCTGCGTGGCGAAGGGGCACCGGAACGGGCGGGTGCTCAATCTGCTGTGGCGGGGGCTCGCGCGGTATCTGAGGCATAACCGGAAGCGGTTTCTCTTCGGGTGCTGTTCCCTCACCTCGCAGGATCCAGCCCTGGGGCAGGCGACGTTGTCCTTCCTCGAGGCCCGGGGCCACCTCGACCCGCGGCTCCGGGTCGCGCCCCTGCCCGGTCTGGAGTGCGAGGGGGTGGAGGCGGCGGCGGCCGCCGGGGCGGTGCACATCCCGCCCCTGTTCCAGAGCTACCTCAATCTGGGAGCCAAAGTTCTCGGGCCGCCCGCAATTGATCGTCAATTCAAGACTATTGACTTCCTGGTCGCGCTCGATGTCGAGGCGCTCGACCCCCACCAGCACCGGTTCTTCTTCCGCTGAGCGCGGGGAGGCCGGGCCCTGGCGGCGGGCGGCGCTGCGACTCGCCGGGCTGGGCCTCTGGACTGGCACCGGGCTCATGGTCTGGGCGGCGGGACGGCTCCTGCTGCTGCCGCTCCCCGCGCGCTATCGGCGCTTCAGGCGCTGGATCTTTCGAGCCTGGTCGCGCGGCGCCTGCCGGCTCCTCGGAGTCGAGGTACGCGCGAGAGGGGCGCCGCCGGAGCCGCCGTTCTTCCTGGTGTCGAACCACCTGAGCTATCTGGACATCGCGGTGATCGGCTCGCTGGTACCCTGCCGTTTCGTGGCCAAGCGCGAGGTGGGTGCCTGGCCGGGGGTCGGGGTACTGGCGCGCACCGTGGGGACGATCTTCATTGACCGCGCGGTCCGGCGCGATGCGGTGCGGGTGCTGGAGCGGATGGACCGGGCGATGCGGGAGGGCGACGGCGTCGTACTCTTCGCCGAGGCAACCAGCACCGCCGGGCACTCGGTGCTGCCGTTCCGCCCCGCGCTCCTGGAATGGGCGGCGCGCACCGCGCACCCGGTGCACTACGCCAGCGTAAGTTACCGGACGCCGGGGGAGGCCCCGCCGGCGCATCTGGCGGTCTGCTGGTGGGGGGACATGACCTTCGGACGGCATCTGATGGCACTGGCCCGGCTCCCCCGGGTCGAGGCCTCGGTACATTTCGGCCCGGCGCCGATCGCGGCGCGCGACCGCAAGCAACTGGCGGGCCGGCTCCACCAGGCGGTTCAGGCGCAGTTCATCCCCGTGGTCGACCGGGAGCGAGCATGACGGATCGTCTCGAAGCCGTGGCAGGCAACCTGGTGGTGCTGCAGCAGGGGGTGGACCTGCTCAGGCGAATGGATAACCGGGTGTACGGCGAGGGCGACCCCGCCGCCGGCCGGTCGCCGGTGGGGGCGCATTTCCGGCATGTGCTCGATCACTACCGCGCCTTCCTGGCCGGGCTCGCCAGCGGCGAGGTTGATTACGACGCCCGTCAACGGAACACGCCGCTCGAGCGGGACCGCGAGCTCGCCATCGCCACCGCGCTGGGTTACATGGCCGACCTGGGACGGCTGCCGCCCGAGCTGGCGGAGCGATCGGTGCGGGTCCACCTCCGGAGCCTGGCGGGTGCCGGAGAGGCGCCGGACTGGAGCGCTTCCACCATCAAGCGGGAACTGCAGTTCCTGGTGAGCCACACCGTGCATCACTACGCGTTGATCAAGGAGCTGCTCCGCGCGGGGGGCGTGGAGCCCGGCGAGGAATTCGGGGTGGCGCCGTCCACCATCGCGGCCCGCCGGGGAGACCCGGCATGTGCACGGTAAGCTGGCTTCCTGAGAGCGGCGGCTACACCCTGTTCTTTAATCGGGACGAGCGCCTGACCCGGGCCTCGAGCCTGCCACCGGCCCTGCACCAGGTCGAAGGGGTGCGCTTCCTGGCACCGCTGGACGGTGATTTCGGCGGGACCTGGATTGCCGCCAACGAATTCGGCCTGACCGTTTCCCTGCTCAATCGCTACACCGAACGGGCCGCCCCTCCGCCCGCCCACCCGGTGAGCCGGGGCCGACTGGTGCTCCACTTGGCGGCCGCCGCGGACCTCGAAGCCCTGGTGGCCAGGCTCGGCCGGATGGACCTCGAGGCGTTCCAACCTTTCACCGTGGTTGCCGCGCTGGCCGGACGTCCCGCCTGGCTCGCCGCCTGGGACGGACGGACCCTGAGTCTGGCGCAACACGCCGACCCCGGCCTCATTCACACGAGCTCGGCGTTCGACGAGCGGGCGGTGATGGAGTCGCGGCGGCGGACCTTTGCGACGGCGCTGGAGGCAGGCGTCACCGAAGCGAAGCTGGCGGCGCTCCATCGCAGCCACCTGCCGGACCGCGGTCCGTACTCGGTGTGCATGCATCGCGGAGACGCGGAGACCCAGTGCCTGAGCCGGGTTCAGGTAGCGGCGGGCACGGTGAGCTTCACCCACGTGCCGGACGCGCCCTGCCGGAGCGCCGAGGCGCTGTCGCTCCGGCTCGAGCGGCGGCCGTCCCGCACCAGCCCTTGACTGGCTCAACAGACCCGATCCACACCCTCGCCGGCTGGCTCAGGCGGCGGCCCCTGCTCACCGCCTGGGCCACGCTGCTTGCGCTCTCGCACGGCTGGCGAGCCTGGCACCCGTTCGACGGCCACCTCCCTGCTCCCGGCCAGTCCGTCCTCGCGGTGCGGGAGATGCGGGGGAACCGGGAGGGCACCCGCGCGATCCGCCT
>JBBIMQ010000226.1:0-5035 GCA_037444345.1 Gemmatimonadota bacterium
GTGCTGGGGCTGGTGCACCCGCCGCAGGCGGTCGCGGCGCGGCTCGCCGCGGCGCTCCTGGGCGCCGATCCCCGGGTCTTCCAGCTCCCGGACGGTCGCTGGGCGCTCCGCCCGGAGGCGGCCGGCTCGCCGCGGCTCGAAGAATGCGCCTTCGCGGTGGTGGACGTCGAAACCACCGGCTTCAGAGCCCGGACCGACCGGATCACCGAGGTGGCGGTGGTGCTGGTGCACGGCTGGCGCCGGGAGCTGGTCTTCGAGTCGCTGGTGAACCCCGGGGTCCCGATCCCGCCCCGCATCGCGGTCGTCACCGGCATCACGGACGACCTGGTCCGCGAGGCTCCGGCCTTCGACGCGATCGCCGACCCGCTGCTCGCCGCCCTGGCCGGCCGGGTGTTCGTGGCCCACCACGCCCGCTTCGATTGGCAGTTCCTCCTCGCCGAGCTCCGGCGCACCCGGTCGCTGGGACTCGCCGGAACCCGCCTCTGCACGGTGCGGCTCGCCCGCCGCCTCTTGCCGGGGCTCGAATCCTGTAGCCTGGACCGCCTCGCCTGGCAGTTCGGGCTCGAAAACCGGGCCCGGCACCGGGCCGGTGGCGACGCGCTGGTCACGGCGGAGGTCCTGCTCAGACTCCTGGAACGGGCCCGCGAGGCCGGGGTGCGGACCCTCGCGGAGCTGGAAGCGCTGGGTGCGCGGAGGACCCGCTGACCCTTGCCCCTTCACACCTCCTTCACCCTCGGCACCCTCCGCTGCCACCTGCTCGAGGGCGGCTGGCAGCGGCTCGACGGCGGGGCCATGTTCGGTGTGGTGCCGAAGCCGCTCTGGTCCCGGCGCATCGCGCCGGACGAGCGGAACCGGATCCGCCTCGCGCTGCGGTGTCTCCTGGTCGAACACCCCGACGGGCTGGTGCTGGTTGACACCGGCCTGGGGAACAAGGAGGACGCCAAGTTCCACGAGATCTACGGGGTCGAGAATGCCGGCCGGCGGGGTCCGACGCAACTCGAGGACGCGATCGCCGAAGCGGGGCACCGCCCCGAGGCCGTGCGGTGGGTGATCAATACCCACCTCCATTTCGATCACGCCGGGGGGAACACGGCGCGGGGCGCCGCCGGCGAGCCGGTCCTGGCTTTTCCGAACGCCACTTATGTGGTTCAGGCCGGCGAGCTGGCCTTTGCCCGCCGCCCGAACGAGCGGACGCGGGCCAGTTATTTGCCGCACAACTTCGAACCGGTGGCGGCGGCGGGGCGCTGGCGCCTGCTGGACGGCGACGAGGAAATTCTGCCCGGCATCTTCGCCCGGCTCACCCCCGGCCACGTGCCCTGGCACCAGAGCGTGGTGCTGCGAAGCGGCGGAGAGACGGCGGTCTTTCTCGGCGACCTGGTGCCCACCAGCGCCCACCTGCCGCTTCCCTACATCATGGGCTACGACCTGGAACCGCTCCGCACCCTGGAATCGAAGCGGGAGCTCTATCGCGAGGCGACGGCGGAGGGCTGGTGGCTCATCTTCGAGCACGACGCGGAAGTGGCTCTGGGCCGGGCCGTGGCGGAGGACAAGGGGGTGGCCCTGACCGAGATCGTTCGCGGGGGCGCCGGTTGACGCGAACCCTGTGCCGGCGCTAGCTTTACCGCCGTCGGAAACATCGAAGCGGGGGATCGAGCACCCCCCACCCCCAGCCCGCCGCACCGGCGGTGCGACCGTGTCCTGCAGAGGCCTCTGTTCGTGCGGCGTCGTGCGCGCCGCTCGACGCCGTTGCCGGACACCCGAGACGCGAGGGGTGTCCGGCTTTTTCTTTCACGCGGGAGCGAGGCACTGTCCACAAACGAGCGCGAAAAACGAGTCCGGGTGAACCGGATGATTCGGATCAGCCCGGTCCGGGTGATCGGGCCAAGCGGGGAGCAGTTGGGGGTGTTGCCGATCGAGGAGGCCCTGGCGGCGGCGCAGGAGCGGGGCCTCGACCTGGTCGAGGTGGCTCCGATGGCCCGGCCTCCCGTGGTCAAGATCATGGACTACGGGAAGTACAAGTTCGAGGAGGCGAAGGCGGCCCGGGCAGCCAAGAAGAAGCAGCATGTCATCCACCTCAAGGAGATCAAGCTCCGGCCGGGGATTGACGACCACGACTTCGAGTTCAAGACCCGCCACGCCCGCGAGTTCCTCTCGGAGGGGAACAAGGTCAAGGTGACGATGATGTACCGGGGGCGGCAGATCACCCATCTGGAGCTGGGCAAGGCGGTCCTGGACCGGATGGCCGAGTTGCTCGGTGACGTGGGCAAGATCGAGCAGGAGGCCAAGCTCGAAGGGCGCAACATGGTGATGGTACTCGCGCCGGGCAAGGGTGGAATGCGCCCCGGCGCCTAACGGAACGTGCGATGCCGAAGCAAAAGACCAAGCGAGCCGCGGTGAAGCGGTTCACCGTGACGGGGCGGGGGAAGCTCAGGCGCTTCCACGCCAACCACAGTCACATCCTGACCAAGAAGACCCGCAAGCGGAAGAACCGGCTCAAGAAGGGCGATCTGGTGAGCCCGGCCGACTTCGCGAGGGTCAGCCGCCTGCTCCAGGCGTAGGGAGGAGACGACCATGCCTCGCGTCAAGAGCGGCGTGGCGCATCACGCCCGCAAAAAGAAGATCATGCGGGCCGCCAAGGGGGCCCGCGGCGCCCGCAGCAAGCTCTACAAGCCGGCCAAGGAGACGGTCGAGCGGGCGATGCAGTACGCCTACCGCGACCGCCGCAAGCGCAAGGGCGAGTTCCGGCGGCTCTGGATCACCCGCATCAACGCGGCGGCCCGCCTCCATGGCCTGAGTTACAGCGGGCTCATGGCGGCGCTCCGCAAGGCGGGGGTCGAGATCAACCGCAAGATGCTGGCCGACCTTGCCGTGCGCGACGGGGAGGCGTTCGCCCGGATCACCGAGGTGGCCAAGGCCGCCAGCTGAGCCGGGGGCCGCGCCCAGGAGTGCCGCGATGACCCTCGACCCTCGCTCCGTGCTGGCCGAACTCCAGGGGCGCCTGGAACGGATCGCCACCCTCGACGCCCGGGCCCTGGAGGCCGAGCAGATCGCCGTGCTGGGCCGCAAGAGCGGCGTGCTGACCGGGCTCCTCAAGCGCCTTCCCGAGCTCCCCCCGGACGAGCGCCGGACCCTCGGGGCCGAGGCCAATCGGCTCAAGGCCGCCTTCGCGCAGGCGATCGAGGCCCGGCGCGCTGCCCTCGCCGCCCAGGCGGCGGCCCAGGCCCGCGCCGCGACCGACCCCACCATGCCGGCCCGGCGACGCTGGCTCGGCGGACTCCATCCGGTCACCCAGGTGGTCGAGGAGATCGTGCACATCTTCCGCGGGCTGGGCTTCGCCCGCGCCATCGGCCCCGAGGCCGAGACCGAATGGTACAACTTCGGGGCGCTCAACTTCCCGGCCGACCACCCGGCGATGGACATGCACGACACGCTGTACCTCGACATCCCGGACCGCCGGGTGAACCCCGACCGCCGGACCCATCGCACCTCGGGTCTCACGGACGAACACGAACGCCGCCGCCGCGACCGGCGCCAGAACCAGGAAGGCCGGATCCTGCTCCGCACCCACACCTCCCCGGTACAGATCCGGGTCATGCAGGAACAGACTCCCCCGATCCGGGTGGTCATCCCCGGCATGGTGTACCGGAAAGACGCCTTCGACGCCTCGCACGCGCCGGTCTTCTCCCAGATCGAGGGGCTGGTGGTGGACGAGGGGATCTCGTTCGTGGACCTCAAGGCCACGCTGATTCACTTCGCCCATGAGTTTTTCGGCCCCGAGCGGCCGGTGCGCTTCCGGCCCTCGTACTTCCCGTTCACCGAGCCCTCGGCCGAGATGGATGTCGGCTGCGGCGTCTGCGGGGGCAGCGGCTGCGCGGCCTGCAAGGGCACCGGCTGGATGGAGATTCTCGGAGCCGGCATGGTCCATCCCGCGGTGCTTGCCAACGGAGGCCTGGATCCGGAGCGCTACACCGGTTTCGCGTTCGGCATGGGACCGGGGCGGATCGCGATGAGCCGCTACGGCATCACCGATATCCGGCTGCTCTACGAGGGAGACATGCGGTTCCTGGAGCAGTTCGCCGGACCGAGATGAACCTTTCCCGGCGCTGGCTCGAGGCCTTTCTCCGCCGCCCGCTCGATGTCGCCGACACCGCCCGCCGCCTGACCATGCTGGGCGCGCCGGTGGACGCGGTCGAGCCGCTCGACCCGGGGCTCGACGGCGTGCTGGTGGCGCTGGTGGAGTCCGTGCGGCCCCACCCCAACGCCGATCGGCTGCGCCTCTGCGTGGTCAACGACGGAACACCGGAGCGGCGGACGGTGGTCTGCGGGGCGCCGAACGTCACCGCCGGCCGCAAGTACCCCTTCGCCCCGGTGGGCTGCGTGCTACCGGGCGGGGTCCGCATCGAACGGCGCCGGATCCGGGGCGAGCCCTCCGAGGGCATGCTCTGTTCCGCCCGCGAGCTCGGCCTGGGCCAGGACCAGGAAGGCCTCCTGGAGCTCGAGACGCCGGCCCCCCCCGGCGCCCGCCTGGCCGAAGCCTTGCCTCTGGAGGACACCCGGTTCGACCTCGACGTCTCCCCGGTCCGGCCCGACTGGCTCGGCCACAAGGGCGTGGCGCGCGCGCTGGCCTGGAGTCTCGGCACCACCTTCCGACTCCCCGACATTCCCGCTGCCCCCCCCTGGGCGCTCGACCCGCCGCAGCGCGCCGCGGGGAACCGGGCCAGCGCCGGTGGGGTCGCCACCGGCACGGACGACCCCGACGGCTGCCCCCGCTTTCTGGGCTGCACCATCCGCGGGGTGCGGGTGGGCCCCTCGCCCCGCTGGCTGGAGCAGCGTCTGGCGGCGGTGGGTGTCCGCTCGATCAACAATGTGGTGGATGCCACCAACTACGTCATGTTCGAACTGGGCCAGCCGATGCACGCCTACGACGTGGCGGCGCTCCGAGGCCCGGAGGTGGTCGCCCGCCGAGCCCGGCCGGGGGAGCGGCTGGTGACCCTCGATGGCGCCTCGGTCCTGCCGACGGTGACGCTGCCCGTCG
>JBBIMQ010000227.1:0-5010 GCA_037444345.1 Gemmatimonadota bacterium
CGCGCCCTCGGTGAACTTTCCCCGCCAGAGCGTGACCGATGCCACCGACATCGCCCGCCCCTTCACCCTGCGGGGCCTCTCGCCGGACCACACCCTGGTGCTCATCAACGGCTGGCGCCGGCACCAGACCGCCGTGCTCAACACGTTCGCTTACGGCATGGGCGCGGGATCGAGCGGGGTGGATCTCAATTCGATCCCGAGCGGCGCCATCGAGCGGATCGAGGTCCTCCGCGACGGTGCCTCGGCGCAATACGGTTCGGATGCCATCGCCGGCGTGGTGAACCTGGTCATGCGCGAGGGTCGCTTCGATCCGTTCCTCAAGGTGGATGCCGGCCGGTACGTGACGGACGACTACCCGGACGACGGCACGACGGTGGACATCAACGGCGGGGTGGGCTTCGGGGTAGGGCGTGGGTCGCTCAGCCTGTTCGGCCAGTTCCTGCAACGGGACCCCACCAACCGTGCCTGGCCCGACACCTTCGTGAACGCGGGGACCGGGCTCAACGACATCGTCAACCCGCGGAACGGCCGGATCCTCCAGAAGCGCAACCCGGTCCCCCAGCCAGTCCACCACTGGGGCGACGGACTGGAACGGGACGCGCAGACCTTTGCCAACTTCCGGCTGCCGCTCAACCCCGAGGGCACCACGGAGATCTATAGCTTCGGGGGCTACAGTCACCGGGTCGGGACCGGCAACGGCTTCTGGCGGTACCACGACAGCGACCGGAACTGGCCGGAGATCTACCCCTTCGGCTTTCTACCCGAGTTCCGGCCCGACGTGGAGGACTACTCCGCCGCCGGCGGGGTGCGGACTCGGGTGGGCGGCTGGTCCCTCGATTTCGGCGCCTCCTTCGGGGCCAACCGGTTCGACTACAATTTGCGGAACACCCTCAACGCCTCGCTCGGGCCCTGTCTCGATACGCCCTGCGCCCCGGGCCTCGACGGCGTGCTCGGCACTTCGGACGATCCCGGCATTCCCAATCAGACCCGCTTCTTCGCGGGTCGGCTCCGCCGGACCGAATTCCTGGCCGGAGCCAACCTCTCCCGGCCCCTGGAGGTGGGGCTCGCCGCCCCGCTCAACCTGGCCCTCGGCGCGGCCTTCCGCCGGGAGACCTATGCCATTCGGGCCGGCGAGTTCGCCTCCTGGGTGGCCGGCGGCCACCTGGCGCAGGACAGCAGCGGACCGGCGCCGGGAGGCTCGTCGGTCTTCCAGGGCTTCTCCCCGTCCGATGCGACCGACGAGAACCGCACCAACTTCGGGGCCTATGCCGACCTCGAGGCTCGCCTCACCAGTCAGGTCCTGGCGAACGTCGCGGCCGGTTCGAGACCTATAGCGATTTCGGCGAGCGGATCACCGGCAAGCTCGCGCTCCGCTACCAGCCGGCAACGCGGCTCGTCTTCCGCGGCGCCCTGAGCACCGGCTTCCGTGCTCCGGGCCTGGCCCAGAGCTTCTTCAGCCATCGAACTACCAACGTGATCGGCGGCCAGTTCGTCGAGATCGGCAATTTCCCCGTGAACCACCCGGCCGCCAGGCTGTTCGGGGCCAAGCCGCTCAAGGAGGAGACCTCGGTGAACCTGAGCGCGGGATTCGCCCTCACCCCGCGCGACAACCTCACGATCACCGTGGACTACTACCGGATCACCATTGACGACCGGATCCTGCTCGGCGCCACCTTCGCCGACAGCGTGTCCGAGGCGATCCTGGCCGACTCCGGCTTCGGCACCATTGACGGGGTGCAGTTCTTCACCAACGGCCTCGACACCCGGACCCAGGGAGTGGACGTCACCGCCGACTGGCGCCTCCCCGTGAGTGCCCAGGGGACGCTCACCCTCACTGCCGGCGTCAACTACACCAAGAACGAGATCACCCGGGTGGCCCCGCTCCCGCGTATCCTCCGGGGCACCCCGACCACCCTGACGAGCATCCTCGACCTGGTGACCGAAGTGGGAATCGAGGAGGAGCGGCCGGACTGGCGCGGTACCTTGCAGGCCAACCTCACCTATGCCCGGTTCCATGCGCTGGGCCGGGCCTCCTACTTCGGCAAGTTCGCCTCGGCTCAGCCCAGCTTCACCGATCGGGAGGAGTACGGAGCGAAGACGCTGTTCGATGTCGAGGTGGGATACCGGTTCAACAATGTGGACCTGTCGGTCGGGGTGCGGAACCTCTTCGACACCTATCCGGACCAACCGAAGGCCGAATTCAACAACAACGACAACACCTTCCCCTGGGCGGCGGCCTCGCCGTTCGGGTACAACGGCCGCTACCTCTACACTGGGGCCGAGATGGCACTGGGGTGGTGAGCGCTGTCCGACCCCGAGGGGGGTCACCCCCCCTCGGGGTCGCTCCCGCCGTCCGGACCCCGCCACACCAGGCGCCGCGCCAGCCAGAGCGCTGCCGCCCCCACCCCGATGGCCAGCACCAGCCAGTGCTCCACCCGTCGCACCCCACCGAGGAGCGACGCGGTTCCCTGACCGGCCAGGTACCCGAGTCCGACGAATCCGACCCCTGCAAGGAGACAGCCCAGGGCATCCAGCGCGAGGAACCGGCCGAAGGGGAGCGGAAGCAGACCCCAGAACAGCATGCTCACGTTCCGGGTGCCATAGACCACCCGGGCCGCCAGCAACTCCCACGGCCCCAGCCGCCGGGCCAGACCCTCGATTCGCGGCCCCGCCCGCCGGTAGAGCTGGCTCTTGCGGATCCGCTCCCGCTGGAACCGTCCCATGGCGTACCACAGGGCGTCGCCCGTCAAGTTGCCCAGGGCTCCGGCCAGCACCGATCCGGCAAAGGGCATCAGGCCCAGATGGGCTAGCATCCCCGCCACGACGAGGCTCAGGTCTCCTTCCCCGATCGCGACCAGGAAGAGGGCCGGCAGGCCGTGCCGTTCGACCAGCGTCTCCAGGGTCATCGGGGCTCCGCGCAGGCCCCTCGCTCTTCCGGCCTACATCCCGAAGACCCACCCGGTGAGCCCGAAGAGGAGGAAGAATCCACAGACGTCGGTGAAGGTGGTGACGAAGACGGAGGAGGCCACGGCCGGGTCCACGCCGAGCCGTTCCAGGAGCATCGGGACAAAGGCGCCGGCGAAGCCAGCGATGAACACGTTCCCGATCATCGCGATCGTGACCACGACACCCAGCAGTGGCCCATGGCCCAGCAGCTGGGAGACCAGCGCGGCGATGGCGCCGATGGCGACCCCGTTGGTGCAGCCGACCAGCAGTTCCTTCCCCACGGTGCGGAGAAACCGGTCGGGCGGGATCAGTCCGAGCGCGAGCCGGCGCACCGTGACGGCGAGCGCCTGCGTGCCGGCATTGCCGCCCATGCCCGCGATGACCGGCATCCAGAAGATGAGCCCGAGGTGACGGCTGATCCGGTCCTGGAAGGAGGCCGCCACGGCCCCGGCCAGGAAGGCGGTGAGCAGGTTGACGCAGAGCCAGGGGAGCCGGCTCCTGACCGCGGCGGTCCAGCCGCCGGCCAGTTCCTCGCCCCCCGAGACGCCGCCGAACTTGAGAATATCCTCGGTCTGTTCGGCCTCGACCACGTCAATCACGTCATCGAAGGTGACCTGGCCCAGCAGGGTGCCGCTGGCGTCCACCACGGGCACCGAGGCCATGTTGTAGTGGCTCAGCACACGGGCCACCTCCTCCTGATCTTCCTCCGGGGAGACCCGCGCGGCGGGCTCCTCCATCAGCTCGCGGCCCGGGCGCTCGGCGGGACTGGTCACCAGTCGCTTGAGGGGGAGCACCCCCTGGAGCCGCCGGGCGGCGTCTACCACGTAGACCGTGGTGAAGTCTTCCACGATCTCGGCCTGGCGGCGCAGCGAATCGATCGCTTCTCCGGCGGTGGCCGTGTCCAGCACCGTGACCACCTGCCGGGTCATCAGCCCGCCGGCGGTCTCCGGGTCGTACTGAAGGAGCTGCTCGACCGTGGTCCGCTCGGCCGACTCCAGCTCGGCGAGGATCCGGCGCCGGTCCTCCGGATCGAGGCCGCCGACCAGGTCCGCCGCGTCGTCGTCGGGCAGCTCCTCGACGATCTCGACGGCGGCGTCCGGCGGGAGCGCGGCGAAGGTCTCCTCGACCTGCGCTTCGTCCGGCATCTCCACCAGCGCTGCCGCCGACAGGTGCCGGGGCATCGCCTCGACGGCCTGGATCCGCTCCTTCTCGTCGAGCGCCGACAGCACCTCCCCGACGTCGGCTGGCTCGGCCCGTTCCGCCATCGCCACAAAGCCGCGGAGGTTGCCGCGCCGGACGAGATCGAGCATGGCGCGGACCAGAGCGGAAGTCCGGCGAATCACGGGCGGCCGGCTTCGGCGGGGGCTGGCACCAAGACCAGCGGCGCCGGCGCGCCGCGGCGGATCAGGACCCGTTCGATGCGAGTGGGCGAGGCCTGGAGGATTTCGAACTCGAGCCCGCGCACCAGGAACCGTTCGCCCGCCGCCGGGATGCGACCCGCGAGCTCCGCGAGAAGCCCCCCGACGGTGCTGGTCTTGGCCCGCGGCAGGGCGAGCTCGAAGCGTTCCTCGATGGCGGCAATCGGGGTGGCCCCGTCGGCTTCGAAGAGCACTGGCCCCGCCGGGGGCGCGGGCCGGGCCCCCTCGTCGAACTCGTCGTAGATCTCGCCCACCAGCTCTTCGAGCAGGTCCTCCAGCGTCACGATCCCCGCCGTGCCGCCGTACTCGTCCAGGACCACCGCGAGGTGCCGCCGCTCGCGCTGCATGTCGAGCAGGAGATCGCCGCAGGACCGGCTGGCCGGCGCGATGGCCACCGGCCGTACCGGGAGCGGATCGCCGGGCCGGAGCTTGAAGAGATCGAACGCGTGGAGCATCCCCACGATCTCGTCCAGGGTGCCGCGATAGACCGGCAGCCGGGTATACCCGCTCTGAGCGAACACCTGCGCGATGTCCTCGAGCGAATCGCTTTCGGCCACCGCGACCAGCTCGGTCCGCGGGGTCATGACCTCGCGCACCGGCTTCTCCGCGAACGTCATGACCCCGCTCACCATGATGAGCTCCTCGT
>JBBIMQ010000228.1:0-4989 GCA_037444345.1 Gemmatimonadota bacterium
CACCGGGGCGACAGCCCCGGGGCCGCGGCCCGGTTCGAGCAGGTGGCGGGCGCCCTGCCGGTGGCCAAGGGGGGGGCAGCGCTCAGACTCCTGGCGGGCCAGCTCGTGGCCGGGCGCGAGCCGGCAGCCGCCGAGCGGCTGTTCCGGAGCGCGATCGTGCCGGAGGCGCCCGGGGCCGCGGCCGCCGCCTCGCTCGAACTGGGCCGTCTCCTCCTCCGCCTCGAGCGCCGGGACGAGGTGCGGGAGACTCTGGAACAGATGATTCTGGCCTATCCCGAAAGTGCGCTCGTCCCCCAGGCCCGGCGGTTGCTGGACCAGGCCCGAAGCGGGGTGCCGCGGACGTGAGACGGCGGGACTTCCTGGGGCTGGTCGGTGCCGCGCTGTGGGGGCCGCCGGCCCTCGCGGATCGGGCCGCCCGGGAGGCGCTCGCCGGGCGGGCCGGGGGGGGGGTCGCGACCTGGCTGCTCATCCCGATGGACGACGTCCAGTCCAACCATCTCAAGGCCTACGGTGTCACCTACCGGGTGCTGGAGCGGGGAGGGTAGGCCGAGTGGTTCCTCAACTACCGGAACGGGTCGTTTCTGGTGCCGAACGACGGTGTCACGGCGCGGGACGCCGCGGTCGCCGGAGTTCTGGTGGAGCCGCTCGCCGAGGACCGTCTCCTGGCCATCCGGGCGGAGATCCAGCAGGGGAACATGGACGCGATTCCGCTGGAGAAGGCGCCGCGCGTGGCGGTCTACGTCCCGCCCAACGCGTCGCCCTGGGACGATGCCGTGACCATGGCGCTCAACTACGCGGGCATCACGTTCGCCAAGGTGTGGGACGCCGAGGTGGTGGGGAAGGGGCTGGCCAAGTTCGACTGGCTGCATCTCCACCACGAGGATTTTACGGGGCAGTACTCCAAGTTCTTTCTCAACTACGCGGGCGCGCCCTGGCTGGCCGAGATGGTGCGGCAGAACCAGGCGATGGCGCGGCAGCTCGGCTTTCCCGACGTGCCGTCGGAGAAGCGCGCCGTGGCACGAGAGATCCGGGCCTTCGTCGAGCGGGGCGGGTTCCTGTTCGCCATGTGCACGGCCACCGAAACGCTGGACCTGGCCCTGGCGAGCGAGGGGGTGGACATCGCGGCGTCCTACGCCGACGGCACGCCGATGGACCCGGAGGCGAGCCGGAAGATGGACTGGAGCCGGGCGCTGGCCTTCCAGAACGCCCGGCTCGAGCTTGCGCCGGGGATCCCGTCGTTCTCCGACATTGACGGGCACCAGGTGAACACGCTGGACCGCCGCCAGCCCCTGGGCGCCTTCAAGCTCTTCGGCTTCAGCGCCAAGATTGACCCGGTGGCCACCATGCTGGTCCAGAACCACCGGGATGTGATCCCCGATTTCTACGGGCTCACCACCTCGTTCACCCGGCGCACCTTGAAGCCGTCGGTGACGGTGCTGGCGGAGGAGCCCGGGGCGCCCTGGGTGAAGTACATCCACGGCGAGGTGGGGCAAGGCACCTGGACCTTCTACGGCGGCCACGACCCGGAGGACCCGCAGCATCAGATCGGCGATGCGCCCACCGATCTTTCCCTCTACCCCAACTCGCCCGGCTACCGGCTGATCCTCAACAACGTGCTTTTTCCGGCGGCGAAGAAACGGGAACTGAAGACCTAGCGGCTGGGTGGCGCGTTGCTCGATCCGGGCCGGCGGTCGCGGTTCCGGTTAGCTTTGTTGCGCTGAGCGGCGGAAGGGGCGGTTGCCACACGCCTCGACGCCCGAGCCGCTACCCCGACCTGCCTATCGGCCATTCCGTGTCCCGACTCGCTCCCGACCTCCGGCGTTACCTCGCCTCCGAGATCGCCTCGGCGGGCGGGCGCGAGGTCTGCTTTGTGGCTTCGGCGGATGCCGAGGGGGTGCTGGTGGCGGCGCGCGTGGTGGCGCGGGGCACGGTGGACCGGGTGCTGGCGCTGCCCGGGGTCGCGTCGCGCGGGGAGATGCTGCTGCACAATCATCCCGACGGGGTGCTGGAGCCGTCGGGCGCGGACCTCGACGTGGCGGCGCGGCTGTACGGCGCCGGCGCCGGGTTCGGGATCATCAACAACGAGGCCACCGAGCTCTACGTGGTGGTGGAGCTCCCGCGGGAACGCCGCGAGGCGCGGCTGGACCCGCTCGAGGTGGTGGGGCTGTTGAGCGAGCGGGGTCCGGTGGCTCGAGCGCTTGGCGCCTACGAGGACCGCCCCAGCCAGCGGGACATGGCGGCCTACATCGCCGACGCGTACAACGAGGGCGGCGTGGTCCTGCTCGAGGCGGGGACGGGGGTCGGCAAGTCGTTTGCGTATCTGGTCCCGGCGATCGCCTGGGCCCGCGCCAACGGCGAGCGCACGGTGGTGAGCACCAACACGATCAACCTCCAGGAACAGCTGGTGGGGAAGGATCTGCCGCTGCTGCGCGACGCGCTGGCCACGGGCGATCACACTCCGACGTTCGCGCTGCTCAAGGGCTGGCGCAACTATCTCTGCCTCGCTCGGCTTCATCAGGCAGCTGGCGCCCAGCAGTCGCTGCTCGAGCCTGACAAATACGCGGAGCTGGAGGGGCTTGCCGCCTGGGCCGCGCGCACCTCGGACGGCACCCTGGCCGACCTCCCAGTATTGCCGAGCCCGGAGGTCTGGGACGAGGTGAGCGCGGAGCCGGATCTCTGCCCCCGGCTGGAGTGCCCCCACTTCGACGCCTGCTTCCTGTTCCGGGCCCGGCGGCGGGCGGCGGAGGCCGACATCGTGGTGGTGAACCACCACTTGCTGGCCGCGGACCTCGCGGTGCGCCGGAGCGCGAACAACTGGCGGGACGCGGCGGTGCTGCCGCCGTACGACCGGCTCATTCTCGACGAAGCCCACCATCTCGAGGACGTGGCCGCCCACCATCTGGGCGCCCAGGTCACGAGCCGCGGCCTCCGGCGGGTGCTGAGCCGCCTGGAGCGGAACGGCAGGGGATTGCTGCCCACCCTCGCGCTCGAGCTCTCGCGCTCCCCCGACCCCGAGGCCCGGGCCAGCCTGGATCTCTTGCGCGACCGGCTCCTGCCGGCGCTGACCGATGCCCGGCGCGCGACGGACGGACTCCTCTTGCGGCTGCGGGGGCGCCTGGAGGAGGTGCCGGGAGGGGTGCTCCGGCTCACCGAAGCCTTCGCGAGCGACCAGGTGTGGGCGGACGGCCTGAGCTGGGACCTGGACGCGACACTGGGGGCCTTCCGCGCGATCCGGGACGGCATCGAGGGCATCGCCGAGCGGCTGGGGGCCGCCGCGACGCCGGAGCCGGGCACCCAACTGGTCCAGGAACTCTGGGGTGTGGTGCGGCGGCTCGAGGCGGCAAGCGATGGACTCAACCAGTCGCTCCGGCCGGCGCCGGGAGGAGCCCCTGCCGTTCGCTGGCTCCAGCGGACCGGCTCGCGGGGGCAACACCTCGCCCTGGCCTCGGTGCCGCTCGACCTGGCCCCGTTGCTCCGGGACCTGATCTTCGAGCGGGTGCGAACGGTGGCCCTCACCAGCGCGACCCTGGCGGCCGGAGGCGAATTCGACTTCTTCGAATCCCGGGTGGGTCTGGGGATCGAGCCGACACCGGTGACGGTCCGCGCGGTCCTGCCCTCGCCCTTCGACTACCCGGCCCAGTGCCTCTTCGGCATCCCCGACGACCTTCCCGACCCCCGGGAGGACGAGGCGGGGCACGGCCTGGCCGTGGTGCAAGTGGTACACGACCTTGCCCGGGCCGCCGACGGCGGGATCTTCGTCCTCTTCACCAGCCACGGCGCGCTCCGGCGTGCCGCGATGGAGCTCAACGGCACCCTGGGCGCGCGCTGGCCGCTCCTGGTGCAAGGGGACGCGCCTCGCGACACGCTGCTCCGCCGTTTTCGCGAGAGCGGCCGCGCGATCCTGCTCGGCACCGATTCGTTCTGGGAGGGCGTGGACGTGCCGGGACGGGCGCTGCGCGTGCTGGTGCTCACCAAGCTACCTTTCAAGGTCCCGTCCGAGCCTCTCACCGCGGCGCGGCTCGAGCGACTGGCGGAACAGGGGGCGGACGGGTTCATGCACTACCTGCTACCGCACGCGGCACTCAAGCTCAAGCAGGGATTCGGGCGGCTGATCCGGACCCGCACGGACGCGGGCGTGGTGGTGTTGCTGGACCGGCGGGTGCTGACCAAGCGGTACGGACCGCTGGTGCTGGCCGGCCTCCCACGGGCCCGGCGCGTGACCGCCGGCTGGGCGGAGGTGCGAACCAGCATCGAGGAGTTCTTCGCTCGTCACGGCATTGGAGCCGGCATATGAGTCCTCCCCGACCGACCAAGATCGTGGGTGTGGGGCGCAACTATCGAGCCCACGCCGAGGAGCTGGGCAATCCCGTGCCGGAGGAGCCCATTCTCTTCCTCAAGCCCGTCTCGGCCCTGGTGGGACCGGAGGAGCCCATCATCCTCCCCTCGCTGTCCCGGCAGGTGGAGTTCGAGGCGGAGATCGGCGTGGTGGCCTTGCAGCGCCTGCGCCACCTCTCGACGGAGGAGGCCGAGCGGGCCCCGATCGGGTTCGTCTGTGTGAACGACGTGACGGCTCGCGATCTCCAGAAGAAGGACGGCCAGTGGACCAGGGCCAAGGCCTTCGACACTTTCTGCCCGGTGGGCCCGCGGGTTGCGACCGGTCTCGACTGGAGGAGCCTGGAGGTGATCGGCCGGCTCAACGGGGAGGAGCGGCAGCGGGCCCGGGCCACCGAGATGGCGTTCGGGATTCCCTTTCTTCTGTCGTTCATCACCGCCGTGATGACGCTCGAGCCTGGGGACCTGATCGCCACGGGGACGCCGGCGGGCACCGGCGTGCTGAGCCGCGGAGACGTGGTCGAGGTGGAGATCCCCGGGGTGGGAGTTCTCCGCAACCCGGTGCGTTGAGGAATCTCGAATGCCGCTGAGCCGCCGGCTCGCCCAGCTCCCCGGCTATCCGCTCGCCGAGCTCCCCGCCGTCAAGCGCCGGCTGGT
>JBBIMQ010000229.1:0-4971 GCA_037444345.1 Gemmatimonadota bacterium
TTTACCAGGATTCCTGGACCTGGGCACGCAGCGATCCCTTTGACAAACCCGTCGAAACCAGGCGCCCCCGCGTTGGCGAACGCCCGCAATCTACCCACCCGAGCGGCCGAGGGACAAGGTCAGCGGCAGCTGGCTGCGTCATCGCCCCGAGGGCCTGGCGGTTTCCACCCGGTCCCTCCCCTGCCGCTTGGCCTCCAGCAGGGCCGCATCCGCCAGGGCCGGCAGGTTATCCACGCTCCGCGTCACGTCCGGAATCGCCGCCACCCCGAACGAGGCACTGAGCGGCCACTTGCGCCCCTGCCAGTCCCACGACGAGGTCGCCAGCTTCACACGGATCCGTTCCGCCACCTTGGTGCCGTACATCAGATTGGCACCGGGCAACCAGATCGCGAACTCCTCCCCGCCGATCCGTGCGGCGATATCGCCGCCCCGGATCTGATCGTGAATCAGGCGAGCGAAGTGCACCAGCGCGGCGTCGCCAGCCGGGTGCCCCAACGTGTCGTTCAAAAGCTTGAACTTGTCCATGTCGGCATAGATCAGCGCCCCCTGGTTGATCCCCACCCGGTGCATGGCTTCGTCGAGCCCCCGGCGGTTCTTGAGCCCGGTGAGCGGATCGGTGATGGCTGCATTCCCCTGCTCCTCGTCCCGCCGTGCCCGGGCGATCCGGGGCCCCGCGTTCCGGATCGCCTCCTGCACCTCGGCGATGACCGGCGCGATCGGCTCCGACTCGTCGTCGGTCCAGAAGGCTACCGCCCCCACTACCTCGTCTCCGTACTTGATCGGCAGAATGATGGCGGGTGCCAAGTGGGTGCGCCGGTCGTGGACGATCCCGCCCAGGGGGTCGGCGATGCTGGTCAGCGACGGCACCTCGCCCCGGGCCACCTGGTAGAGGGGGCTCCCCGGCAGCGCGAACGTGTCGAGGAGCCGGCGGTCCGCCCGGCCTGAGGTGCCGATCACCCGCACTGTCTCGCCGAAGGCCGCCGCCACGATCACCTCTGCATTCAGGATTCGCTCCAGCTGATAGGCCAGCCGGAGACCCACGCTTCCCAGCGATTCGACCGCGCCTCCTCCTTCCGCTTCCGCCTCCAGACGGCGGAAGAGCGGTCGCCGCGCCAGCCCGTCGAGCAGTCGGACGAGGTCCTCCCCCAGAAGCTTGAGCGTTGCCGCTGGCGCCTCGGGCGGCAGGCGCAGACCCACAGTGATGCCGGCGTTGGATCCGTAGACCAGGGTGCCCGCGTCCAGTCGCTCGGCACCGCTCGCGCCCCGGGCGTGAAGTTCCCCCAGGCGCTCCTCCACCGCCCCGACCGCCACCGCCGAGAGTTTCCCCCCCGCCAGGGACCGGTGCCATCGGGGCTCCCCCTCCCCGTTCGCTGGAGCCTCCCGCACCCAGGCCCCCAGCGCACCCCGAGCGTCCGCGAGCCAGCGAAGCGCCGGATCGGGCAGCAGCGAGGGATCGGGGCCCGGGCCCGTTCTGGGCGTCCGGCCCCGCCGCATGAGCCAGCGTCCGGAAAGGAGTCCCACGATGCCGCCCAGGAGAAGCGGCAGAACCGTGCCCGCCAGGAATCGGCTCGCCATTACAGCCACCCCCTCCGACGGAACCATGTCCAGACCGCGCCACTGGCGACCGCCGCGAGCGCCAGTCCCGCGGGAGACCCCAGTGGCGTCAACCGCTCAGGCCGGGGTGTGAAGCTCATGCCGTACACCCCGGCACGAGTGTGCCGGCGGCTCATCCGCCCGGACGATCGCAACGACCGGCATCACCCTGTCATGAACAGCCAGTTCTTCGCCCAGAGCTGCCGGCGCACGATGGAGCGTGGCTGGCCAGCGCTACTCGTTGCGGCGTGCCTCGGCCCCAGGACCTGGACCCAGGCGGGCGCCGGAGAAGAGCTGGTGCCGAGAAGCAGGGGCACGCTCCCGCGACGCTGGGAGGCCAGGTCCCGGATCTCGGCACCGGGGGCCGCCAGGTCACCGAAGAGCTGCCACCTGGCTCTGAATTTTGGAATCCCGCAAGCTCCAGCCCGACCGGCTAACCCCTCGTCCGGCTCCGGAGGATCCGGCTCGCCGCGGCGGCGGCGCCGAAGCCATTGTCAATGTTCACGACCGTGATCCCGGCGGCGCACGAGTTGAGCATGGCGAGCAACGCGGCGAGCCCGCCGAAGGAGGCGCCGTAGCCCACGCTGGTGGGCACCGCCACCACGGGGGCGGCCACGAGGCCGCCGACCACGCTGGGCAAGGCCCCCTCCATCCCGGCCACGACAATGATCACCTCGGCCTCCAGCAGGGCCTCGCTCGCGCCCAAAAGTCGGTGGAGCCCCGCCACGCCCACGTCCGGCAGGCGGCTCACCCGGTGGCCGAACCCCTCCGCCACCACCGCCGCCTCTTCGGCAACCGGCAAGTCGCTGGTCCCGGCCGAGACCACAAGCACGTGTCCGACGGGCGCGGGCGGAACCTCGGGCGGGAGATAGAGGGTCCGGCCCAGCGGATTCCACTGGGTGCGCGGGAGTCGAGCGACCACTGCCTCCGCCTGCGCCGGGCTCGCCCGGGTGCCCACGAACCGGCCCGCAGCCTCGGCAAAGCGCTCGCAGATCGCCACGACCTGCTCGACCGTCTTGCCCTCACAGAAGACCACTTCCGGATGCCCCTGGCGCAGGTCCCGGTGATGATCCAGCCGCGCGAACGGCAGGGGTTCGACAGGGAAATGCCGCAGGCGGTCGAGCGCTTGCCCGGGCGCGATGCGCCCTGCCGCCACGTCCTGCAGCAGTTGCTCGAGCTGATCGCGCCTCACGCCACCTGCGCTGCTGGCGCCAGGTAGTCGCTGAAAATCGCTTCCGCTTCGGCCATCGTCTCCACCTGGAAGAGCCGGGCCCGGAGCTCCGATGCGCTGTGCAGACCCTTGGTGTACCAGCCGAAATGTTTCCGGAACTCGATCACCGTCTTGCGGGTATCGCCCTGGAGGCGAATCGCGAGCCGCGCGTGCTCCAGGGCGACCTGGAAGCGCTCCGCCGCCCCGGGCGCCGGGGGTCGCGGCCGGCCCTCGAGCAGCGCCCGCGCGTCCCGGAAGAGCCACGGGTTGCCGAACGACCCCCGTCCGATCATGACCCCGGCGCAGCCCGTATGGTGCACCATCCGCACCACGTCCTCGGCGGTCTCGATGTCGCCGTTGCCGATCACCGGGATCTCCAGCGCCTCGACGACCCGGGCGATTTCGTCCCAGTTGGCCCGGCCCGAGAACAGTTGGGTCCGGGTACGGGGATGCAGCGTGAAGGCCCGGGCCCCGGCATCCTGCATGCGAAGCGCGATCGTCACCGGATCCCTGGTCTCCTCGCTCCAGCCGCTTCGGGTCTTCACCGTCACCGGAAGGTGCGTGGCCCCGACGACAGCGCGGATGATCCGCTGGACTAGATCGAGATCACGGAGACAACCCGACCCCCCGTTCCGCTGCACCACCTTCTTCACCGGGCAGCCGAAGTTGATATCAATGAAGTCGGGTTGATAGCGCTCGGTCACCACCGCCGCCGCCTCCGCCATCGCCCGCGGCTCCGAGCCGTAAATCTGGATCCCGATGGGCCGCTCCACCGCCTCGAACTCGCAGTCCCGCAGCGTCCGCGCGATCCCCCGGCGAATCGCCTCCGAGGAGAGAAACTCCGACATGAGCACATCCGCCCCGAACCGGCGGCAGATCTGGCGGAACGGAGCCTCGGAGACGCCCGCCATGGGGGCGAGGATGAGGGGGGGCGCCGAAGCGTGGGGATAGGGCAGGCGCGGCATCGGACTAAAGATACGAGCGGGGCTAACCCTTTGACAGGCCTCGCGGTCTGGCGCTAGTTTCCGCGCCCGCTCTGCCGACCGTCCCGTGCTCCTGCGCGACTTCTTCACCCCGGCCACGGTCCGGCTGCACCTGGCGAGCACCACGGCGGACCAGGTGCTGGCCGAACTGGTGGGGCTCCTCGGGCTCGACGAGGGCTCGAGCGACACCCTGCTCCGAATCCTCCGCCGTCGGGAGGAGCTGGGCTCGACCGGCATCGGCCGAGGCATGGCGATCCCTCACGGTCGCTCGCTGGTGGTGGATCGGGTCCGCCTCGCCTACGGCCGCCGTCTGGAAGGCATTCCGTACGGCGCCATTGACGGGCGCCCGGTGGTTCACTTTTTCCTCATCGTGGCGCCGCCGTCCGCGGCAGGCGACCTCTACCTGCCGATCCTCGGCAAGATCGCCCAGTTGGGACGGGGCGCCGACACGCCCGAGCGCCTGAGCCGGCTCCAGAGCGCGGACGAGTTCTGGGCCCTGCTGGAGGAGAAGGGAGTCTGACGGCTACTCCCACTCGATCGTGGCCGGCGGCTTCGAGCTCACGTCGTAGACCACCCGGTTCACCCCTTCGACCTCGTTGGCGATCCGATTGGCGACCCGGGCCAGCACCTCCGGGGGAAAGGGGTACCAGTCGGCCGTCATCCCGTCCCGGCTGGTCACCGCCCGGAGCGCCACGACCTGGTCGTAGGTCCGCTCGTCTCCCTGCACCCCCACCGAGCGGATCGGCAACAGCACGGCGAAGGCCTGCCAGATCTCGTCGTAGAGTCCGGCGGCGCGGATTTCCTCGATATAGATGTGATCGGCCCGGCGCAGAAGCTCGAGATTGCGCTCGGTCACCTCCCCCACGATCCGGATGGCCAGGCCCGGCCCGGGGAACGGATGCCGGCCGACCAGCTCCTCCGGCAGGCCCAGCTCCCGCCCCACCTGCCGCACCTCGTCCTTGAAGAGCTCCCGGAGCGGCGCGATCAGCTTGAAGGGGACCTGCTCGGGCAACCCCCCCACGTTGTGATGGGTCTTGATCGTTACCGACGGGCCGCCGCGCGGGGAGACCGACTCGATCACGTCGGGATAGAGCGTGCCCTGAACCAGGTACTCCACCTCCGGTCCCACCTCCCGCGCTGCCTGCTCGAACACCGTGATGAAGGTGTGTCCGATCCGCCGGCGCT
>JBBIMQ010000230.1:0-4927 GCA_037444345.1 Gemmatimonadota bacterium
GCAGCACTCGAGGCCATGGCCTGTGGAGTTCCCGCCGTGGCCAGCCGGACCGGGGGCATTCCCGAAGTGATCGAGGACGGCGTGAGCGGGATCCTGGAGCCGCCCGGCTCGGTCGAGGCGATGGGCCGGCGGGCGGTGGAACTGCTGCTCGACCCGGTTCGCCACGCCGCCATGCGCGAGGCCGCCCTGGCGAAGGCCCGGGAGTTCTCCGCCGAGCGGGTCGTGCCCATGTACGAGGCGCTCTACCGGGAGGCCCTGGGTGAATAAGCCCGGCCTGCTCGAGGCCGCGATCCTGGGCGTCGTGGAAGGCATCACCGAGTTCATCCCGGTATCCTCGACCGGCCACCTCATCGTGGCCGGTGACTGGCTCCGCTTCACGGGCGAGGCCGCCAAGAGTTTCGAGATTTTCATCCAGCTCGGCGCCATTCTCGCCATCGTGTGGCTCTACCGCGCCAGGTTCGCCGAGGCGGCGCGGACCCTGAGGCAGGAGCCGGCAAGCCGCCGCTTCGCCACCAACCTGCTGCTGGGGTTCGCGCCGGCCGCCGCGGTGGGCCTGGCGGCGCACGGCTGGATCAAGCAGTACCTGTTCGCGCCGGCCGTGGTGGCCTGGGCCCTGGTGGCAGGCGGGATCGTCATGCTGGGCATCGAGCGCTGGCGCCCGGCGGTCCGCGTGCACGACGCAGCCGACCTGGCCCCCCGCACGGCACTGGCGATCGGTCTGGCCCAGGTCATGGCGCTCATCCCCGGGGTCTCGCGCTCCGGTGCCACGATCATGGGTGGCTACGTGCTCGGCCTGTCGCGGACCGCCGCCACCGAATTCTCATTCTATCTGGCCGTGCCGGTGCTCGCCGCAGCCGCGCTCTATGACCTGCTGAGGAGCCTGGACCACCTGGCCCTCGCCCACGTCCCGCTCTTCGCCGTGGGGTTTCTGGTGTCGTTCCTGTCGGCGATCGTCGTGGTCAAGGCCTTCCTTCGCTACCTCGTTTCGCACACTTTCAACGCGTTCGCATGGTATCGGATCGGCTTCGGCCTGCTGCTCTTGTGGCTCTACCGGGCGTGATCGAGCGGTACGACCGCCTCCCGTCCACCCAGGACCGCCTGCACCAGCTCGCGGCCCAGGGTGCCCCGGCCGGCACCGCCGTGGTCGCACGCGAGCAAACCAGCGGGCGGGGAAGCCGGGGCCGGAGCTGGCACTCCCCGGCCGGGGGGCTCTGGGTGAGCGTGCTCTGCCGCCCGCAGGACGAGGCGGGGGCGGTGGTGCTGAGCCTCAGGGCGGGACTGGCGGTCGCCGCCGCGCTCGACCTGGTTCATGGCGAGCGGACCCGGCTCAAGTGGCCGAACGATCTGGTCCTGCGCGACCGCAAGCTCGGGGGTCTGCTGTGCGAGGCCCGCTGGCCGGGAGCGGCCCAGGGCTGGATCGCGGTGGGGATCGGGATCAACGTCGCCAACCCGCTTCCCGCGGCACTCGGTCCGACTGCCATCGCGCTCAGCGAAATCCGGCCCGGGTGCACGCCGGAGGAGCTTCTCGAGCCGGTGGTCGGAGCCATCGCCGCCCTTTCGGAGGCGGGCGGCGCCCTCACCCCGGCCGAGGCCGCCGCGTTCGCCGAGCTCGACTGGCTCCGGGGCCGCCGGCTCCTCGCCCCGGCGCCAGGCCTCGCAAGTGGCATCACCCCCCAGGGAGCCCTGGTGGTAAGACAGGACGCAGGGCAGCTCGCGGTGTGCAGGTCGGGGAGTGTCGTGCTCGAAGGGGGCTGAAGCCGGGGCAGGCGCGCAGTCCACCGTTCACCGAATCCCGTTCACCGCTTTCCCTCGCCCGCCATGCTCCTCGCCCTTGACATCGGCAATACGGAGGTCACCCTCGGCCTGTTCCCGGGCGAGGAGCTCGGCGCCCACTGGCGCCTGACGACCGACCCGGCCCGTACCCCGGACGAATGGGCTGTGACCATCGGCGCCTTGCTCGTCAACGCCGGGCTCTCCCCCAACCAGATTCGCGCCGCCGTGCTCGCCTCGGTCGCACCGGCGGTGACCCACAACCTCCTCGAGGCCGTTCGCCTGGTGACCGGACGCTCGGCCACTGTGGTGGACGCGGCCTCGCCGCTTCCCATCCGGCTCGAGGTGGAGGAGCCGCTCTCGGTCGGAGCCGATCGCATCCTGAACACCCTGGCCGCCGTCGAGCGCTACCGGTGCGATACCGTCGTGGTGGACTTCGGCACCGCCACGACGTTCGATTGCATCACGGCGGATGGCCGGTTCATCGGCGGGGTCATCATGCCGGGCCTCCGCACCTCGGCGGACGAGCTGAGCCGGCGCGCCGCCAAGCTGCCTGCCACCGAGCTCCAGCCGCCGGATCGAGTGATCGGACGCCGCACCGAGGAGTGCATCCGGGCCGGGGTGCTCTTCGGTACCGCCGAGGCCGTGGACGGCGTGGTGCGCCGCATCCAGCAGGAGTGGCCGGGTGGCGCCACACCCCGCGTCATCGGGACCGGCGGCCTGGCGCAGCTGGTGGCGCCACTCACCCGCACCATCCAGACGGTGGATCCCGATCTTACCCTCTGCGGTCTTCAGATCGCCGCCCGCCACCTCGGCCTGCGCTGGTGACCGCACGGAACGCCGCCCTCACTCCCGCCCGCCGGGTGGGTTACCGCCTCCTCGGCCAGGCGTTCGACTACGTGCTGCATCTGCGGCCCGCCGAGTGGCCGATCCTGGCCGCCCACACAGCGCTGGGCTACGGGCTGGCCGTGGGACTCACCGGTGTCCTCGCGGGCCAGGCTCTCGACCGCGCGCTCGCAGCGCTCGGGATCTGGGTCCTCCTCCTCAACGGCGGCACGCTCGCCCTCAACTCGGCGTTCGACCGGGACGAGGGCGACATCGGCTATCTCCGCCAGCCCCCGCCACCGCCCCGGTATCTTGCGACCGTGGCCCTGCTCCTGATGGTCGCGGGACAGGGGTTGAGCGCCTTCCTGCCGCCCGGCTTCGGCGCCATCTACGCGATATGCTTCACCCTGTCGCTCGCCTACTCGGTGCCCCCGCTCCGGCTCAAGGCGGTCGCCGGCGCCGACTGGCTCATCAACATGTGGGGATTCGGCACCCTCACGCCGCTCGCCGGATACGCCGCCGCCGGCCTCCCCCTGGATGGGACCCGCGCCCTCGTGATGCTGGCATTCTGCCCCCTCTTCGCGGGGCTCTATCCCCTCACGCAGCTCTACCAGCTCGACGAGGACCGCCGCCGCGGCGACCGCACCCTGGCGCTCAAGCTCGGCGCCCGCCGCTCCCTGCTGGCCGCGATCGCCGCGACCGGCGTGGCCTTCGCCACCTTCGGATGGGCCGCGGTTCGGGCCGGCTGGTCACTCGCGAGTGAAGCCGGGGTCCTCCGCTGGAGCGGTCTCGGAGTGGCACTCGCCGGCTGGCTCCGGGTGCTCGTGCCCTGGCTCGCCCAGCACGCGACGATGACCCCGACCCAGCACCAGCGAGGCATGTACGCGGCCCTCGGGGCCTGGGCTGTCACCGACCTGGTGGTGTTCCTCGGCTGGGGGCTCTGAGCGGCTTCGCCCCTGACCGCTTCGGCGGCCACTTTGCCCGAGTGGCCTCCGGGTTTATACTCGTGGCACGCGACCGCCACTTCCTCGGAGCGTGCATGAGCTCGCTGGCTCGCCCTGAAACCGCCGTTGATCAGAGAGACATTCCGCTCGTGGTCCGCGCGTCGGCCAGGCTGGCGGCACTCGAAGCAGTGCTGGTCCTGGCGATTGCGCTGATCTCCCAGAAGCTCGAGGGGGCGCTCGAAACGGCGCTGCTCGCGCTCCTGGTCGGCGCGGGACTCGTCCTGGTCGCCTTCCTGCCGGGCGTCTGGACCCGAGCCCGGAGCCTGGAAGGCATCGCCACCGCCGCCGGCATCGGCCTCGCCGCCGCCTGGATCTTCGTGGTTCCCGACATCGCTTTCCAGCTTGCCGGCGTGTACACCCACCGCTGGCGCGCGCTGGGCGGCGGCAGCAACTGGTGGCATCTACCGGTCTGGTGGATGGCCGGGACCTTTCTTCCCTGGATGGGAGCCTGGCTCCTGGCCAATCAGGCAGCACGGGGGCGGGAACCCTCCCTGGCCCCCGCGGTGCTGCTGGCGTCCGCCTGCACCGGGGTGCTGGGGCTCCTTGCCATGGGGATCGGGTTCCCGGGCGCTGGCTGGAACGTGGCGACCTTCGGAATCGCCTTCCTCCCCGGCCTCGCCCTTGCGACCCTCATCACGGGACTCGGCGCCCGGCGCAAGTAGGAGTGGATGCGCTGGCCCCAGACCCTGCTGCGGATCCTCGGCTGGCTGCTCACGCCCCTCGTGGCGTGGGCAGCTTCGTTTTGGGGCGCCTGGATGTTCCTGCGCGCCCAGGGCGCCTTCGACCGGCCGTGGACCGCCCTCTACCTCGCCCTGGCCGTCGCGATAGGGGCCGGGGTGGCAGCACTCCTGGGCTGGATGCAGCTCCTCCGCCGCTCCCCCCGGTTGCGGCATTCCCTGCACGTGAACCGGGAAGGCCTGCCGGTGACTGACGAGGAGGACGATGACAAGACTGAAGCGTAGCCGCCTCTCGCGTTGCGCCCCCGGCGGACCACCCGTGCCGGCGGCATGCCCTGGAGCCACCACGGGCCAAGCGCTGGCCTTTCGCTCGATGAGACGGGCGGGAGAGAGGGGCGCTTCGCGGACGTCGGACCAGCCCGCCACCAGTGCGGGGAGTGCTCTCCCCGCGCGGCGGCCGCAAGGGGCGCCCCCGCCGGAGTTCCCGCCGAGGGCGTCGTGAAGCGAGTCGCGGCGGGGCTGGCACTGGCTGTGGCACCGCTCCAGGCCCAGGGCCCGGGGTTCCAGGTGGGCCGCTACTACGCCGAGACCGATGCCACCACCTACCGCGTGGGAATCACGGGCCAGCTCCTCGGGCCGCTCGGGGGGGGC
>JBBIMQ010000231.1:0-4844 GCA_037444345.1 Gemmatimonadota bacterium
TGGACCTCGAAGAAGCTCTCCCGGTCCATGACCAGCCGGATGACTTCGTGCATGTCGTAGGGCTTGGCGGGGTTGTCGGGGATGAGGTCGAGCAACCGTTCCTCGCGGCGGTCGGGGGGATCCTCGGGCTCGCCCGGGCCCCGGCCCGGCGGCTCGTCAAGGTTGTTCTGCGGCAGATAGCTCATGAGCCGGCGGACGGCGGCCAGGGAGGCGGGCTCGGAGTCGTGGACGAAGTGGGCCACCCCGCTCGTGGCGCCATGGATATCCGCGCCGCCGAGCTGGTCGAAGCTCACTTCCTCGTGGGTCACCGTCTTCACGACGTTGGGCCCGGTCACGAACATGTAGCTCACGCCCCGCACCATGAACACGAAGTCGGTCATGGCGGGGCTGTACACCGCGCCGCCGGCACAGGGCCCGAGAATCACCGAGATCTGGGGGATCACGCCGGAGGCGAGCACATTGCGGAGGAAGATGTCGGCATAGCCGCCGAGGGAGGCCACGCCCTCCTGGATCCGGGCCCCGCCGGAATCGTTGAGGCCGATGACCGGAGCCCCGTTGCGGAGGGCGAGGTCCATGATCTTGCAGATCTTCTGGGCGAAGGTCTCGGAGAGCGAACCGCCGAAGACGGTGAAGTCCTGGGAGAAGACGTACACCAGGCGCCCGTCAATCCGGCCATAGCCGGTCACGACCCCGTCGCCCAGGTATTTCTGGTCGGCCAAGCCGAACTCGGTGCAGCGGTGGGTGACGAAGCGGTCGAGTTCCACGAAGCTGCCCGGATCGAGCAGCAGGTCCAGCCGCTCCCGGGCGGTGAGCTTGCCCTTGCGATGCTGCTGGGCGATGCGCTCGGGGCCGCCGCCCTGCTCGGCCTCGCTCTGGAGCTGGTGGAGCCGGTCGAGGAGCTCGCGGGGACTGGGCATGCGCGCCGGCGAACGGGGAAGGGAGAGCCGCGGCGGGCGGCCGTGCGCCCGCCGCGGCTCCGGGGCTACTCCTCCGAGGGGATCTCGGGTTTCGCCGGCGGCACGATCGGCTCGTCGGGGTAGCCGATCACGGCCAGCACGATCCGGTGGTGGATGGGATCCACTTCCAGCACCTTGAGATCCAGCACCTGTCCTTCCTTGACCGCCTGGCCGGGCTCGGTGATGTTGGGAACGCCGAGCTGGGACCGCCCCCGCAGCTCGTGGCCCACCGGATAGACCTCGCCGATCCGGAGCCAGGGGTCCTCCTCGGCCTGCTTGAGGCCGAGCGAGATCCGCTTGTTGTCGGCGTCAATGTTGAGGATGACCACGGTGACCGTGTCACCCTTCTTCACGACCTCGGAGGGGTGCTGGACCCGCTTGGTCCAGGACATGTCGGAAATGTGGATCAGACCGTCAATGCCGGGTTCGATCTCGACGAAGGCGCCGAACGAGGTGAGGTTACGCACCTTGCCCTGGATGCGAGTCCCAACTGGGTACTTGAGAGGCAGGACCGTCCAGGGATCCTGCTCGGTCTGCTTCATCCCGAGCGAGATCTTCTCCTCGTTCTCGTCCACCTTGAGCACGACGGCCTCGATGGTCTCGCCGATAGAGACCAGCTTGGAGGGGTGTCGCACGTTCCGAGTCCAGCTCATCTCGGAGATGTGCACCAGGCCCTCGATGCCCGGCTCGAGCTCCACGAAGGCGCCGTAGTTGGTAATGGAGACCACCTTGCCCTGGACCCGGGTGCCCACCGGGTACTTCTCCGCGATGTTCTTCCAGGGGTAGGGCTGGAGCTGCTTCATCCCCAGACTGATACGCTCCCGCTGCCAGTCGATGTCGAGGATCTTGACCTCGACCTCTTGCCCGATCTTGACCATCTCGGTCGGATGGGAGACCCGCCCGTAGGACATGTCGGTGATATGGAGCAGCCCGTCCACGCCTCCCAGGTCAATGAAGGCCCCGAAGTCGGTAATGTTCTTCACCACGCCTTTCCTGACCTGGCCCACCTCGAGCTCCTTCATGAGGTGCTCGCGCTTGTGGGCCCGCTCGTGCTCCAGGATCACCCGGCGGCTGACCACGATGTTGCGGCGGCGCTTGTTCAGCTTGATGATCTTGAACTCGTAGGTTTGCCCGAGCAGCTCGTCAATGTTGGGAACGCGGCGGAGCGCGATCTGGCTCCCGGGGAGGAAGGCGTCCACGCCCATCAGGTTCACCACCACGCCGCCCTTGATCTTCTTGACCAAAGTGCCCTGCACCGGCTGGTCCTTCTCGTAGGCCTCTTTGATCTTCTCCCACACCCGCATGAAGTCGGCTTTCTTCTTGGAAAGCACGACGGCACCTTCCTGGTCCTCGAGATGCTCGAGGTACACCTCGACCTCGTCGCCGGGCTGCGGCGGCTCCTTGAACTCTTCGAGGGGGACGGAGCCCTCCGACTTGAACCCGACATCGAGAATCACCGCGTTCTCGGTCACCCGCAGCACCTTGGACTTGACGATCTCGCCCTCGACGATCTGGGACATGGTCCCCTCGTACATCGAGAGCATCTGCTGGTACTCGTCTTCCGAGTACTCCTCGTTATAGAGATCGGGGCGAACACGCAGGCCGGCAGGAGACGAGAACTGCTCAGAAGCGTGGGTGGGAGGGGACTGGTCGCTCATCAGCACGTGGACGCCTTGAACTGCCGCACCGGTCAGGCTGCGGGCTGGTGGTAGTTCCGGCGGCGGCGGAAGTGCCGCTCCGGGAAGCCCTCTAGTATAGCGGGGCGGGCCACCGGGCGCGACCCCACGGTTACCCCAGCCGCTCGCGGGCCAGGGCCACGATCCGGTCCACTTGCTGGTCAAAGGAAAGGGCGGTCCCGTCCACCGGGACGGCATCGGCGGCCATGCGGAGGGGGGCGATGGGACGGGCGGCGTCGAGCCGGTCGCGTTCGGCGAGCCGGGCGGCCTCCTCAGCGAGCACGGCGCGGTCCACCGGTTCCCCCCGCTGGCGCAGCCGGCGTTCGGCGCGGGTCTCGGGGGAGGCGGTGAGAAAGATTTTCAGGTCGGCGTCCGGAAACACCACGGTGCCGATGTCCCGCCCATCCACGACCAGAGAGTGGCCGGCGTGTGCCGCGGACCGCAGGTGCCGGTTCACCCAGGCGCGTACCTCGGGGAGCGCGGCGACCGCGGAGACCAGGGCGGTGACCTCGGGACTGCGGATGGCCTCGCCCACCGGTTCGCCCCGGAGCGCCACCGTGTAATCCCGGCCGTCGAACCGGAGGCCGAGCCCGTTTCGTTCGGCCGCCGCGACGATGGCGCGCGGGTCGAGGGGCGTGTCGGGGCCGGCGCCCAGCTCCCGCACCGCGACCAGGGCCATACCCCGATAGAGGGCTCCCGAATCGAGGTGAGCGAATCCGAGCGCCCGTGCCACCGCGGCGCCGGTCGAGGACTTGCCGGAGGCGGACGGGCCGTCAATGGCGATGATGTGGGGCATGGTGGGGTGAACGCTAACCGCGGGGCGGGAAACGGGAACCGGCGGCGGGTCCGGTGACTCGGGGCGGCGCCCCCGTTCACTCGCTACCGCTTGCGAATCGCCCGCAGCATGTCCGGGAAGCCGGGGTAGCTCACGCTGGCGCAGGCAAGATTGTCCACCTGCACCCGGGCGCCGGGCACCGTGCCGAGGACGGCAAAGGCCATGGCAATTCGGTGGTCGGCCTCGGTGACGACTCGCCCGCGGGGGGGAGCCTCGCCGCCGGTGACGTAGAGATCGTCCCCTTGCACTTCGGCCGTTCCGCCGAGTGCGCGGATGTTCCGGGCCAGGAGGCCGAGGCGGTCGCTTTCCTTCACGCGGAGCTCGCCAACCTGGCGGAAGACGGTGGTGCCGCGCGCCCGAGTGGCGAGCGCGGCGAGCATGGGAATCTCGTCAATGAGTCCCGGAATCTCGGAGGGTTCCACCACCGTGGCGCGGAGAGCGGCGGGCCGGGCGACGAGGTCACCCACGAGCTCGCCGGACTGCTCCTCGACCCCGTCCACTTCGAGCGGGGCCCCCATCCGGGCCAGCACGTGCAGGAAGCCGGTGCGGGTCGGGTTGAGGCACACCCCGGCGATCCGGAGCTCGCCCCGTTCGGCGAGCACGGCCGCAGCCACGGGAAACACCGCCGAGGAGGGGTCGCCGGGGATCTGCATCTGGAACGGCTCCAGCCGGCCGGTGGGTTCGAAGTGGATCCACCCGTCCTCGCGGTCCTCCACCTGGTAACCGAAGTTCCGGAGCAGGCGTTCGGTGTGGTCGCGGGAGCGGCCGTTCGGTTCCTGCACCGAGACCGGGACGCCGGCCGCGAGGCCAGCCAGGAGCAACGCGCTCTTGATCTGTGCGCTGGAGACCGGCATCTCGTAGCGGAGCGGCGCGAGCCGCCCGCCCCGCACCGTGAGCGGGAGCCCATTCCCCGCGTGCTCGATGAATCGCGCGCCCATCCGGCTGAGGGGCTGGGTCACCCGCCGCATGGGCCGGCGCCGGAGCGAGCGGTCGCCGGTCAGGGTGGCGGCGAAGCGGTGAGCGGCGAGGAGGCCGAGGAGCAGCCGGGCGGTGGTCCCGGAGTTGCCACAGTCGAGCACGGCCTCGGGACGGCGCAGGCGGCCCCGTCCCACGATCCGCACGGCGCGCCCAGCTCCGAGGGGGGACACCTCGGCCCCCAGGCGGCGCAACACCCGGGCCGAGCTCCGGATATCGAGCGAGGTGAGCAGCCCACCCACCTGCGAGGTACCCCGAGCCATGGCCGCCAGGAGGAGGGCGCGATGCGAGAGACTCTTGTCGCCAGGAACCCGGATCGTGCCGCCGACCTGCATGCTCCCGCCTTGGAAGGAAGCCCTCGCTCCGCCGAAAGCGGAACCGCTGAAGACTACGTGCGCGGGG
>JBBIMQ010000232.1:0-2442 GCA_037444345.1 Gemmatimonadota bacterium
CGCGTAAGTCGAGCCTCCGGCTCGCTTGACGCGCCTCCAGCAACGAGAGCCCGCCCGGGGCGCTCCTGCTGGATCGTAAAGCCGGGCTGGTGGCCGCCGGGGCTCCAGCGGCGGTCGCGAGAGCACTCAGGAGCTCGGGTCCGGGCAGGCCGGCGCGGCGCCGGTCCGGACCGACACCTCAAGCAGCGCCTACGCACGTAGACGCGGTTCTGGCGGCCTACTCGGACGAGGGTTCGATTCCCTCCGCCTCCACTGTACCGTCCCTTCCAGCGGTCAGCCGGCAACGGCTGGCCGTTTTTCTTGAGCTCTCGCTCAGCTCAGGGCCGGGGTCCGCGAGACCCTCGAGGCGGGGTCGTGGCTCGGGACCAGAGAGTCTCGGGTCAGGATCCGGGACCGAGCGGGATCCTCACCCGGGTCCTCTCCCACTCCAGCAGCAGGACCGCGGCCTGCTCCGGCGAGGGTTCCACCCGGAAGGTGAGGGTCTCCACCAGATCACCCGAGCTTTCCGCCTTGGCGGAGCCGCGGCCGATCTCCTGGCGCCGGACCGCGTCGGTGTATTGCGACTCGTGGCCCCACTGGGTGATCGAGCGATTCAGGATCACCTCCCACTCGGCGGGTCCGGGGACGGTATAGATGGAGTACGATCCGGCCGGCAGCGGCACGCCGGCCACCAGGATCGGGGCGGTGGTGTGAATCATGGTGGGTTCGTTGGCCCCGGTGCGCCAGAGCTTGCCGTAAGGCACCAGCCCCCCGAACACGGTGCGGCCCCGGAGGGAGGGACGGCCGTAGCAGAGCTTTACCCGGGCACGACCCACAGCAAAGCTCAGCGAGTCGAGCGGGCTCTGGCGAGTGGCGAGCGGCAGCCGTTCGATGTTCATGGTCCGGCAGGCGAGCGAATCGCGAGGCAGGGCGGGCCCCGGCTCCCCGGCCAGGGCAGCAAGCAACAGAAGAGCGAGCATCGGCTCCTCGACGGTGGAGTCAGGATGAGGTCAGGCGCTCGCGCGCGGCGAGCGCCTGGGCTAGCGCTTCGTCGGGTGTCGCTGCGAGCACGTTCAGGTGTCCCATCTTGCGGCCGGGGCGCGGCTCCCGCTTCCCGTAGAGGTGCAGCTTCACTCGGGGGTTGGCGAGGGCGCGTTCCCAGTGGGGTTCGCCGCCCTGCCACAGATCGCCGAGCAGGTTCACCATCGCCACGGGCGAGAGGAGCGAGGCGTCGCCCAGCGGGAGCCCGGCCACGGCCCGCACCTGCTGCTCGAACTGGGCGGTGACACAGGCATCCAGGGTGTAGTGCCCGCTGTTGTGCGGCCGGGGAGCCATCTCGTTCACCAGAAGCTGGTCACCGACGACGAAGAACTCGACCGCCATGGTGCCGACGTAGTCCAGGGCCCGGGCAATGGCGGCGGCGGCCTCCTGCGCCTGGCGCGCCAGCGACTCCGGGATTCTGGCGGGCACCAGTGACAGATCCAGAATCCCGCCTACGTGGCGATTCTCGGCGACGGGGTAGGTGACCAGGTGGCCCTCGGCGTTGCGGGCCAGGACCACCGACACCTCGAGGTCCAGCGCGAGCCGGCGCTCGAGAATGCAGGGCTGGCCCCCGAAGCGGGCGAAGGCGTCCCGGAGAGCGGCCACGGACTCCACGGCGGCCTGGCCTTTCCCGTCGTACCCCAGCCGACTGGTCTTGAGGAGGGCGGGCGTTCCCACCGCCGCCAGGGCAGGCTCCGCGTCGCTCGCGTCGTAAATCGGGTGGAAGGCCGCCGTGACCATCCCCCGCTTTCGCACGAAGCGCTTCTCCGCCACCCGGTCTTGCGTCACGGCGACCGCCTCGGGCCCGGGTCGTACCGGGCAGAACTGGCGGAGGAAGGCGAGGCTCTGGGCGGGGACGTTCTCGAACTCGGTGGTCACGGCGGCGGCGGAGCGGCCCAGCTCGGCGAGCGCTGCCTCGTCGGTATAGGCGGCCCGGAGGTGCCGGGTCGCGAACCCGCCGGCCGGGCTCCAGGGGTCCGGATCCACCACGATCACGTCGTAACCCATGCGGCGGGCGGCGGCGGTGAACATGCGTCCGAGCTGCCCCCCCCCGAGCAGGCCCAAGGCGGCGCCCGGCGGGATCACCCGAGCTCCGGCAGCTTCTGGGCGAGCACCCTGGCGGTCTGCTCGCTCCGGTAGCGGGCGATCCGGCCGGCGAGGGCGGAATCCTGCCTGGCAAGGAGCTGGGCGGCGAAGAGTCCCGCATTGCGGGCCCCGGCTTCGCCGATAGCGAAGGTGGCCACGGGGATGCCGCCGGGCATCTGCACGATCGAGAGGAGGGAGTCGAGGCCCTGGAGGTGCCGGGAGGGTACCGGGACGCCGAGCACCGGGAGCGGGGTCTTGGCCGCGAGCATGCCGGGGAGGTGAGCAGCACCGCCGGCCCCGGCGATGAGACACTGAAGGCCGCGGCCCGCCGCCTCT
>JBBIMQ010000232.1:2476-4819 GCA_037444345.1 Gemmatimonadota bacterium
AGTCCGGTGCGCCGAGACCACTCGCGCCTCGTAGGGGACACCGAGGGCAGCCAACTCCCGGGCCGCATGCTGCATGGTATCCCAGTCCGAGTCACTACCCATCACGATGCCGACAAGCGGATCCGCCATGCGCACCTCGGGCGGGGTGGGGGTCGGGTGGCAGGAATAAAGACGGACCTGAACCGGCTCGCAAGCACCATCCGCGTCAGGAGTTCGGTTGCCGGAAAATGAAATACACCGCGCCCAGAATGCAGAGCGCCGCGTAGAGGTAGTCCTGCCGGATCGGCTGGCGCATGTACAGTATCGAGAAGGGGATGAATACCGCGAGCGTGATCGCCTCTTGGAGGATTTTGAGCTGGGGCAGTGTCAGGGCGGTGTAGCCCAGCCGGTTGGCCGGGACCTGAAGCAGGTACTCGAAGAGCGCGATGCCCCAACTCGCCACGGCCGCGACGTACCACGGCCGGTGGGAGAGGTTCCTGAGATGGGCGTACCACGCGAACGTCATGAAGACGTTGGACAGGATGAGCAGGCCGGTGGTGCGCCAGATGATCGAGAATGGGATAGGCCCCCCTGGCTAGCGCCGTGTCTTCTGGTAGGTCCCCAGGAGTTCGGCCCGCGCCAGCACGTGCCCTTCCATCGCGTGCTCCAGCCGCGCCTTGGTCGGCCGCTGGAGATCGGGGAGCACGGTGTCCAGCGCGTAGAGCTTGAAGAAGTAACGGTGGCGGCCGATCGGAGGGCAGGGCCCGCCGTACCCGGTGCGCTTCCAGTCGTTCAGCCCCTCCAAGGTGCCCTCGGGCAGGGCCGAGGGCTTCACCGCCTCAGGGAGCCCTCCATCGGCCGGTGGAAGATTGTACAGCACCCAGTGGACCCAGGTCATCTTGGGCGCCGCCGGATCCGGGGCGTCGGGATCGTCCACGATCAGCGCGAGACTGCGGGTGCCAGCCGGTACGCCCCGCCAGGTGAGCGGGGGCGAGCGATCCTGTCCCTCGCAGGTGTAGATGGAGGGGATGGCACCCCCGTGGCTGAACGCCGGAGAACTGAGAGAAAGCGTCATGAAGGCCTCCCGCGAATTACCTCGGGCTCGAACCGTGCGAGCCGGCGGCGCATGATCCGGATTGCCGCCGGGTTCCGGTCAATGAGGAGAAAGCCGCGCCCGAGAAGTGCCGCGGCCTCCCCGGTGGTTCCGCTGCCAGCAAAGGGGTCGAGGACCAGATCGCCCGGATCGGAGTGGACCGCTACGATCCGCTTGAGAATCCCCAGCGGCTTCTGGGTCGCGTACCCGGTCTTCTCCCGCCCGGTCGGGCTCACGATCGTGTGCCACCAGACGTCGGTGGGGGTCTTGCCTCGCGCCGCCTTGGCCGGCCCCGCGAGGCGGGGCGCGAGATATGGAATCCGATCCACGGCATGGTAGTGGAATACGTACCGCCTGGGGTTGCGGGCGTACCAGAGGATCGTATCGTGCTTGGGGGGCCAGCGCCGCCGGGTACGAGCACCGTAGTCATAGGCCCAGATGATCTCGTTCAGAAACGCTGCACGCCCGAACAGACCATCCAGCAGCACCTTGCAGTAGTGGACCTCCCGGTAGTCGAGATGGAGGAAGAGTGAGCCGTCCGGTGCCAGTAACCGCCGGCACTCCACCAGGCGCGGCTCGAGGTAGCCCGGGAGGTCGTCGTAGCGGTCGGCGAAGCCGCTCCGTCCCAGACGAACGGTTCGATAGCGATGCCCGCCGAATCCCACCCGGTCGCCGTCCGCGGCGCGCCGGGTCCGGAGTCGGAGCCGCGTCTGAGGCCGGCCGGTGTTAAAGGGAGGGTCGAGGTAGATGAGCCGGGCCATGCCGTCCGGCAGCGACCGTAGCACGGGCAGATTGTCGCCTTGGATGATCCGCCGCACCAGCTTCTCCCCATCAGCGGACGCGCTGGAGCTTGCCAATCTCCTCGTTCAGGCGCCGCAGGATGATCTGGAGCTCGGAATGCTCCGGCAGGAGCTGTTTGGACGCGCCACTCTCGATGTCGCCGAGGAGACCGCGGGTGATGTCAATGGCGCGCCGGAGCTTGAAGCGTTCGAGGAAGACCTGATAGTCCCGGGAACGCGCTGCGGAGAGAATGGCCCAGACATTGGTGCGGAGGGTATCCACCGCCCGCTTCAACTCCTCGAGTCCCTCCGGCGGTGTGGCAGCCTTGCCCAGCTGGGCGTCAATGGCGGTCAGCATGGCGCGGAGGTCGCTGACCTGCTGCTGAAGCGGCTTGTCGCTCATTGCGTCCCCGGGGGGTAGGACGAAGGACGGTGGTCCGATTATCCGCGCAGAATCGCCAGAGCGGGGCGGCGGGTCAAGGGGGCAGGCCG
>JBBIMQ010000233.1:0-2627 GCA_037444345.1 Gemmatimonadota bacterium
CGGGCCTCGGCCGCCAGCGCGCCCAGGTCACCCGAGTCGAGACGAATCCCTCGGGCCCGGAACCTGGGGCCGAGCTCCTCGGCAAGCGCGATCACCTGGTCCACCCCTGACATCGTATCGTAGGTGTCCACCAGCAGGATCGTTTCCGGGTACAGCTCGACGAAGCGCCGGAAAGCGTCGCGCTCCCGATCGTGGGCCTGCACGTAGCTGTGCGCCATCGTGCCCGCGACCGGCACGCCGTAACGCCACCCGCCGAGGACGTTGCTCGTCGCGTGCACCCCCGCGATGTAGAAGGCCCGGACCGCCTTGAGTCCCGCGTCCGCGCCGTGCATCCGCCGGAGCCCGAAGTCCACCACCCGCCGCCCCGCCGCGGCGTCCACGACCCGACTCGCCTTCGAGGCCGCCAGGGTTTGGAAGTGCACCTGGTTGAGCAGCATGGTCTCGGCCAGTTGGGCCTCGGCGATCGGGGCCACTACCTCGAGGAGCGGCTCGCCGGCAAAGACCGGCGTGCCCTCGGGGACGGCGTGGACATCGCCGCTGAAACGGAACCGCCGCAACCAGTCCAGGAACTCGGCACTGAAGGCGGGCAGGGTGGCAAGGTAGGCCAGGGCTCCCTCGTCGAAACGCGCCGTCTCGAGGTAATGCAGCGCGTCGTCCAGCCCGCAGGCGATCAGGTAGTTCCGCTCCGGCGGAAGGCGCCGGACAAAGAGCGAGAACACCGCCTCCTCGCGCATGCCCTCCCGCCAGTACGCCTGGGCCATGGTGAGCTGATAGAGATCGGTGAGGAGCGCCTGGTTGGCGTCGCTCACCCAGCGACCGGCGGGGGGCGGCTGCTCGCTCACGCCGGCTCCCCCACCACCGCGCCTGCCGCGCGCATGCGCTCGAGCGCCTCCTTGCCGCCCTCCGGCGTGACCGGCCGCGAGCCACCGGGGATGAGGTGGACCTCGTACCCCAGGGACCGCGCGTCCAGCACCGTCGCGGCCACGCAGACGTCCTGGGCCAGGCCGCCCACCCAGAGCCGCCGGATCCCGTCGCGGACGAGCCGGGCATGGAACCCGGTCTGGTCGAAGGCGGAGTACTGGTCCTGATCGAACCGGGTGCCCTTTGTCACCTTCACGACGTCGGGCGGCAGGCGAAGGTCCGGGTGGAACGCGGCGCCGGGAGAGTCCTGTACGCAGTGCGGCGGCCACGGGCCGCCCTGCGAGACAAAGCTCGGGTGGCCCACCGGGTGCCAGTCCCGCGAGGCATAGACCGGGATGCCCGCCCCGACCGCCCCCGTAATCCACTCGTTCAGCACGGGCATCACCCGGTGGCCGTCGGGAATCGGCAGTGCGCCACCCGGGCAGAAGTCCACCTGTACATCTACCAGCAGAAGCCCGTCCCCGGGCCGGAGCTCGCAGGGTTTCATCGTTCGGTCCTCCTGTGACCGGGATCGCCACCCATTCTGGAGCCGCGGGGAGGGTTGCCGCAACCTGCCAAGGCGGGGGGGGGCGGGGCAGCGGGGGGGGCGGGGGCGAGTCACCCTGACGCGGGTCCTGGCCCCGGTGCCGCGTCATGGTCCCTCGGCGAGGGCGTCCGGAGCTGCTGCGCCACCGGGCGAGGATCGGGCTCCCGAACGTCGCCCCGGTCCTCGGACACGCCTCGCCACTGAGCGCCTGGCACGCCTTCCCTTCGGGCCGGAGTCCGCCCTCAGGTTACCATCGCCGCTCCGACTCCGACCGTCGCGATCGCGATTCCGAGGGCCACCTTGAACGCGGTGGCCCAAGTGCGGCCGAGCAAGGCTCCCCAGCCGGCGGCGAGCGCGGTCCTGTAGCCGCCGCGGCCGGCGAGCTCGAAGAGGGCGGCGCCGCCGAAAGAGCCGAGGAAGGAGCCGATCACGCTCCCCACGATGGGGACGGGCACCCCGAGGACCGCTCCGGCCAGGCCTCCGAGGAGAGCTCCCCAGCCGGCGCGCCGGGACCCACCGTATTTCTTCGCATAGCGGTACCCGACCCAGCGCTCCACTCCCTCGCCAAGCAACGCGAGCCCGGTCAAGGTGCCGATGGTGACCGCGCCGATCGTGCGGAAGTCGGTGAGCCAGCCGTAGCCGATGATCGCGAGCACCATGACCCAGAGCCCTGGCAAGCCGAGGGGGACCAGAACCAGGCCGATCAGGAGGATCGCGGCAAGGAGAAGCGGGGAGAGGTCCATATCCAGCCGGACTCGCCGGCGGTAGGGGAGACGCTTAGAGTGGATCGGTGAAGGGTAGCATGATCCCGGAACCCGGGCGGTGAGGACGGGCCCCCGCCGGGGCCGCCCGGGGCCGGCGCGGTCACCGTCTTCGAGCGCAGTGGGGAGGTTCGCAGGTCTTTTCAGCTCGGCAAAGCGACATGCCTCACTGGCTTTGAGGTCCTTGCCAGGTGCGCCCTAGCCCAGCGTCCCTCCTTCGGGGGCTGCGCGGCTGGCCGGAAGCACGGTCGATACCCTCCGGGGGCCGGACAACTTCCTTACCCTGCCGCGCATACCGGCCTCACAACGCGGAGGGCGATGCAGGTCCATGCCCGCATCGCCCCGGACAGCGCAGCTCCCGCTCCTGGTCAGCATGGCGCCAGGGGAGTTGGCTACTACTGCACTATGCGGACTGGACT
>JBBIMQ010000233.1:2637-4810 GCA_037444345.1 Gemmatimonadota bacterium
AAAAAAACTATACCACCGTTGTCACTCACCGCAGCCGCGTCGGCGCAACAGCCGGCAAACCGGCATCGTTACTATGCGTGGCTCAGCGAGGCGTGGCCGCATGTGGTTGGGGATCTTCAGGTAGTGCTGGCGGCTGAGATCTGCGCTGTATGCGACGGCTCCGAAGAACCCGGACGGCCCGCAGCGGGGCGAGGCACCCATCGCCTCGCGGCGAGAGGCGCTCGTTACACTGTGATGCCATTGGAGCTCTCACTCCCCGCGAAGCTCGCGAGCGCGAACCTGGCGATCACCCAGCTTGAAGCTAAGACGCCGAGCGTCGCGCTCGACGGCGTCACGTACACCGCGGCCGACTTGCCGGCGGTCTACGCCATCCGCGACTGGCTCGCGGTCAAGGCCGCGCTCGAAGCGATCGAGACGGGGGCGCAGGGGTACGCGATCGGTGGGCGGTCGGTCAGCCGGGCGGACTACGAACAGCTCGTCACGCGGGAGCGTGAGCTGGCCGCTCGGCTGCCGGACGGGCACCCGGCGAAGGCTCGCCCCGGCGGCATCCGCGTGCGGCTCGGCGTGCCCGCATGAACCTCACGCTCGACGGCCTCCCCCCGATGCCGGGGCCCACCCTGCTCGACCGGCTGGTCACCTACATGTCCCCGATTCGGGGACTCCGGCGACACCAGGCCCGCGCCGCGCTCGCCCTCTCGGGCGGTTACTCCGGCGCCCGCTACGATCGTCGCGCGCTGCAGGAGTGGTACGCGGGGCTCGGCAGCGCCGACCGCGATAGCCTGGGCGACCTCACCACGCTCCGGGCTCGCTCGCGCGACCTCCGCCGGAACGCGCCGCTCGCCACCGGGGCGCTCAACACCATCGTCACCAGCGCGGTCGGGACCGGCCTCACGCCGCGCGCTCGCATCGACCGCGAGCTGCTCGGGCTCACCGAGGAGGAGGCGGGCGCGTGGGAGGCGCACGCCGCTCGGATCTGGGCGTGGTGGGCGGAGACGCCGGCCTGCGATGTCACCGGGCGCTTCGACTTCGCCACGCTGCAGGCGCTGGTGCTGGTGAGCAGCCTCGAGAGCGGCGATGTACTCGCGATCCGGCGCCGGAAGGAAGGCCGGGCCCGCCTGCTCGGGTTGGCACTCCAGCTTCTCGAGGCCCACTACCTCTCCAATCCCCAGTTCGGGCCCGATATCGAGCGGCTTGCCGGCGGGGTCGAGATCAACGAGCTGGGGGAGCCGGTCCGCTACCACCTGGCGAGCCGCCACCCGGGCGACTTCTTCGGCCGGGGCGGGCTCACCTGGACCGCGGTGCCAGCCGTCGCCCCGGAGTCGGGCGAGCGGCTCGTGCTCCACATCTTCGACCCGCTCCGCCCGGGTCAGACCCGCGGCGTGCCGCTCCTCGCCCCGGTGATCGAGCCGCTCAAGCAGCTCGACCGCTACACCGAAGCGGAGCTGATGGCGGCGGTGCTCGCGGCCTGCTTCACGGTCTTCATCAAGCACGCGACGCCCGATGCGCCGGTGGGGCTCGGCCTCCCCGCCGGCCAGCAGCCACCCGCCGACCCGGCGCAGTATCGGCTCGGCAACGGTGCGATTCTCGACCTCGCCGCGGGCGAGAGCGTGGAGACGGTGAACCCCGGCCGGCCGAACGACGAGTTCGACCCGTTCGTGCAGGCCATCCTCCAGCAGGTGGGCGTGGCGCTCGAGGTGCCGTACGAGCTCCTGGTCAAGCGCTTCAACGCCTCCTACAGCGCGTCCCGTGCCGCGCTCCTCGAAGCCTGGCGGTCGTTCGAGCTCCGGCGTGCTACCCTCGTGCGCACCTTCTGCCAACCCTCCTATGAATGGGTGATCGCCGAGTCGGTGGCCGCCGGGCTCCTCGACGCGCCGGGTTTCTTCGAGGACCCGCTGGTGCGCCGCGCCTGGTGCGACGCCGCGTGGACCGGACCGGCCGCGGGCCAGATCGCGCGACGAGGCGCGACGCGTGCGAGCCAGGATTCGGGGGGAGGAGCGACCAGAATGACCCGCGAAAATCCCGCGATGCGGAACCTCATGCGGAACCCAACGCAAAACCGGCGGGACTCGGGGTTCCGCCGGTTCGAGGTAACTCTTTGCCGTGCTATGGGGTTCGCAAAATGGGCCTGAGTGGAGTTGAACCACTGACCTCACGCTTATCAGGCGTGCGCTCT
>JBBIMQ010000234.1:0-4807 GCA_037444345.1 Gemmatimonadota bacterium
CTTCGGCGTTGCCGCCGTCGAGCCGGTCGAGGAAGCCCTCGATGTCGTCCTTCCCTGTCATGGTCCCGCCTCCTCTCCAGCGCGGCGCGGCCCCGCGCCCTTCGAGCCCGCCGCCGCAGGGCGAAATGTAATCGGTCCCGGATCGCCTCGACCGCCGCCCCGCGGCCCGGCCCGGGGCGCTGAAAGCGGGCCCGGAGTCGAGCCGGTGGGCCTCGACCCCGGGATCGGGCGGCCCCTCACCGCGAGCCTCGCTCCGCCCGGCGCTCCAGCTCGGGCAAACCCGGGGCCCGGCGGATGGCCCGGCGATCCGAATCGCCATCGCAGGAGGTGGCGCCGCGGCAGGCCGAGGAGAGGGCCAGCCCCGACCGGCGAGGTATCAAGGCCCCCCGTCCCCGGGGCCGCGAGCATGCCGCTGGACCGCCCAGCGAGCGCGCGCCGGCCAGCCCACCATCTACCCGCGGGGAAGGCGGTCCGGCTCGCGCCGCTCGGCGAGCAGCCGTTCCGCGAAATCCACCCGCTCCTCGAGTTCCGCCACCCGGTGCTGGAGCTGGTCCAGCTCCGCCACCCGACCCCGCAGTTGCTCGAGCTCGGCTTGAAGGGCGGGGTTCGGGGCGGCCCGCCCCTCGAGCCGCCGCGCGAGAGCCCGCATGAGAGGCCAGAGGACGATCGTGCACCCCGCGATGAAGGCCAGCGCGATGAGCGCGGTGACCTGCGGAGGCAGGGTCATCCAGGGCGGAACGGACATGTCCTGTATCTGAGCGATGCCGGGATCCGGAGCGAGCGGCGGGGCCGGGGCTGGCGTCGGAGTCTGGAGCAGCATGTCGTTCTCACCTCGGCGCGACAGAGGTCAGGGGCACGCGGCCGGAACCAGAGGGTTCCGGAAAAACGGGGCCCCGTGTTCCCCGCGGGCAAGCCGGGACGGCGTGGACCCCTGCTTTCGCAGGGAGGGCCGGGGCCTGGCTGGCTTCCCGCTTGCGCGGGAACGACGCCGCCCTCGCCGAGATCTCCCTGCTTGCGCAGGGGGGGGCGGCCGGACGCCAGGGGCAGCCACGCAGCCCCTCAGCGCGCGCCCGGCAGCCGCTCCCGGTCCCGGACCTGACTCATGAGCCGCTCGGCAAAGTCCACCCGCTCTTCCAGCTCGAGCACCCGCTCGCGCAACTGCGCCAGCTCCTGGTACAACACCTCGAGATCGGGCCCGCCCGCCGACTTCCGCTCCAGGTCCCGGCGCCACTTCTTGACCAGCGGTACCGCGAACATCCAGCCGACCGGAATCACGAAGGTGAAGAGCACGACGGCGAAGATCTCCGACGGCGCCATGGCCTACTCCCCCTGGAGCCGCCCGGCCTCCCGCTGCCGGGCCAGCAACCGGTCGGCGAAATCCAGGCGTTCCTGGCGTTCGAGCAATCGCTCCGGAAGCTCGTCCTGCTCCCCCACTCGCGCCCGGAGCTCCGCCAGCTCGGCTTCGAACCCAGCCGGCCGAGACCGCGGGTCGCACCGCCTCTTGACGACGTCCTCCATGGACGCTCCGCCTAGCGGGAAGGCGGGCGCGGGTCCGGATCGGGACCCGGAAGCGGGGCCCCTTCCCGCCGCGCCGCGAGCAGCCGCTCGGCGAAGTCCATGCGCTCGCCGAGCTCCGCCACCTCGACGCGCAATCGGTCCAGCTCCTCCAGGACGGCGGGGTCCGGCGGCGCGTAGCGCGACCCGCCGCCCCCCCGGATCCGATCGGCCAGCGCCTGACCGATCGCGGTCCGAGACAGGAGCCAAAGCATCCCGCCCCCGAACACGATGACGACGAACAGCACTTCAGTCATTCCGGCCACCTGGCCTCGGTGAACCGTCCGGCAGGTCCCTGCCTCTCCCTCCGCTCCGCTCGGTGCCCGGGGCAAGGTCCCGGACCGGCGAGCCGATCTCCCCGGGTTCGCTTCGCGCCTGCGCCAGCAGCCGTTCGGTGAAATCCAACCGCTCCTCGGCCTCGGCCAGCCGCTCGGTCAAGAGCTCCACCCGCTCGCCGAGCTCGGCAACCAGTTGCGCGAGGTCGGAGTCGCGGGCATGACGGCCCAGGATCCGCTTGCCTAACGCCTGGCCCACGGGTCCCTGCGCTACCCTCACGAAGCTCCAGAAAAAGAGCCCCGTGATGGCGATCCCGGTGAGCATGCCGAAGATCGGGACCAGGTCAGTCAATGGCGTTCGCCTCCCGAGCCCGGGCCTCTGGATCCCTGCTTGCGCAGGGATGACCGCGGGGCTCCCGGCTCCCCGCTTTCCCAGGGATGTCCCTGCTTGCGCAGGGATGTCCCCGCTTGCGCGGGGATGACGGCGCGCCGGGACGCCTCGGGCAAGTACGGCTCAGCGTTTCAGGATGTTTCATCCCTCCCGCCCTCCCGCCGCCCCTTGAGCTGCACCAGTCGTTCTCGGGCGAGTCGCCGGCCGGTGGGTGTGGCGGCCAGGCCGCCGCCCGCGGTCTCGCGGTAGCGCACGTCCATGGTCCGGCCGATCTCGCCCATGGTGTCAATGACTTCGTCCACCGGGATCGGGAAGCGCACGCCGGCCAGCGCCATCTCGATCCCGGCCAGGGCCATGGCGGCCCCGGTGGCGTTGCGGTAGACGCAGGGGACCTCGACCAGTCCCCCCAGCGGATCGCAGACCAGGCCCAGTGTCCCCTGCATCGTGAGGGCGACGGCATGGGACGCCTCGCTGGGCGTGCCGCCCAGCACTTCGATGCCGGCGGCGGCCGCCATCCCGGCCGCGGCCCCGGTCTCCGCCTGACATCCGCCTTCCGCCCCGGAGAGAGAGGCTCGCACGGCCACGACGGCGCCCACCAGCCCTGCCGCCGCGAGCCCTTTCATCAGGACCTCATCGGAGAAGGGGTGCCTTGCGGCCAGGCCCAGGAGGACTCCCGGAAGCACCCCGGCCCCACCGGCCGTCGGGGCGGCCACGATCACTCCCATCGCCGCGTTCACCTCCTGGACCGCGAGCGCCGCCGCGATCGCCTCGGTGAAGACCGTGCCGGCCAGCGGGCCGCGGGGCTGCTTGAGCCGGGCGGCATCGCCGCCCACGAGACCGCTCACGCTCTTGAGTTCGCCCGGGAGCCCGCGCTCGACCGCGCCCCGCATCACCTCCAGCGCGCGATACAGCGCCGCTTCCACCTCCGCCCGGCCGCGCAGCCCCTCGGCGGCTTCGGCCCTGAGCGCCAACTCGCCGAGCGAGATCCGCTCCCGCTCCGCCGCCTCGACCGCCTCGCTCAGCGACTCGTACATCAGGCGATCCGGTCAATGGCCCGGAGCAGCTTGACCGCGGGGAGACGCCGGATGGCCTCCAGCGCCTCGGGGCTCGCCGGTGAATCCAGCTCGTAGATGTGGATCGCCTCGCCCCCCTTGGCGCGGCGGGACACTCGCACCGCGGCGATGTTGTCCCCCTCGATCGCCAGCGCGGTGGTGACCGCGGCGATGATCCCCGGCTCGTCGTGCGCCACGAAGACGATCGTGGGATAGGTCCCGGTGACCTCGACCGGGAAACCGTCTATCCGCGTGATCAGGATCCGCCCCGCCCCCAGCGACGAGCCGATCACCGCGGCCTGGTGGCCGGCCCGCTCCACCGTGAGGCGGGCGGTATTGGGATGGTGCTCCCCCCGGAGCTTCACCGTGGAGAAGGTGAGGGCGAGCCCGGCCTCGCGGGCCAGGTCCAGGCTGTCGCGCAACCGCACGTCGTCGGGGAAGAAGCCCAGCAGGCCCCCCGCAATGGCGCGGTCGGTGCCGTGACCGGCCCCGGTCCGGGCGAAGGAGCCGTGGAGCTCCACCAGGGCCCGCTCCGGGGTCCCCCCCACCAGCCCCCGGGTGAAGAGACCGATCCGGCAGGCCCCCGCCGTGTGCGAAGACGACGGGCCCACCATGACGGGGCCGATGATGTCAAGCAAGGAGACCATGACGGGAACTTACTCGCCGCGCGGGAGGGCGGGAGGGCGGGAGGGCGGGGGCGGCGGGGGCGGCGGGACGGCCGGGGAACCGTCCCGCCGGCTCAGAGCAGCTCCACCAGCGCGATCGCGCCCAGGCTCAGGGCGATCTCGGTGGACTGGTCCCCGATCGGGTGCAGATAGACCTCGTGGGCGGTCTCTTCGGGGTCCACGCTGGTGGGGATTCCGGTCACCTCCTCCCGATCCACGGTCACGATGCGAACCGCTCGCTCGTGGCTTCCCGCGTAGCCCAGCACCGCGACGATCTGGTCGTAGGTCATGGGATCCTCGGGCAAGGAGGCCGGGTTCAATGTACCGGCCGGCCCGAAGGCCGGTAGGGCCGAGGCCCCACCAGCCCGCCAACCGGCCGTCACCGGCTGGCGTGGGGCAAGACCGACCCCGGCCCCAGGGTCTCGTCCACGAACCGGGTGAGCAGTTCCCGCAGGTGGATCGTGGTGTTGCCTCCGAAGATCCCGTGGTTCCGGTTGGGATAGCTCATCAGCGTGAACTGCTTGTTCGCCGCCACCAGCGCGTTGATCAGGGCCTCGGTGTTCTGGTAGTGCACGTTGTCGTCCCCGGTGCCGTGCACCAGGAGCAGGCGGCCCTGGAGCCCGCCCGCGTGGGTGAGGGGCGAGCCCTCGTCGTAGCCCGCCGGATTGTCCCGGGGCAACCCGTTGTACCGCTCGGTATAGATGTTGTCGTAGTACTTCCAGTGGGTGACCGGCGCCACCGCGATCGCCATCCGGTAGACGTCGGGGGCGCGGAAGAGGCAGTTCAGGCTCATGAACCCGCCGTAGCTCCAGCCCCAGATCCCCACCCGCGACGAATCCACGAACGGCCAGCGGGCGATGGCCCGGGCCG
>JBBIMQ010000235.1:0-4798 GCA_037444345.1 Gemmatimonadota bacterium
ATCACCAAGCACGGGGTGATCATACGCCTGCCGGTGGCCTCGATCCGGGTCATCAGCCGGAACACCCAGGGGGTCAAGGTGATGAACCTGGACCCTGGCGACGCGGTGGTGGACGTGGCCCGGGTAGTGAATGAGGAAGAAGGGTCGGTGGAAGGGGCGGAGGCCGGGGCCGGGGAGTGAGCGGGCGCGCGCGTTGCGCGGCGTCCCCATCGCGGATACCTTCGCCCTGTGAGCCTCGCCGGCATCTTTGCCGACCTCCCCCTGACGCTGGCGTCCATTCGCGAAGCGGCGGCGGGGCTGGCCGGGGTGGCGGTCCGGACTCCGCTCGTGGAATCGGCTGAACTGTCCCGCCAGGCGGGCGTCCCGGTGTTCCTCAAATGCGAGCAACTGCAGCCGGTGGGGGCTTTCAAGGTCCGTGGCGCGTACACGGCCATCCGCCGGCTTCCGCCGGAGCTCAGGCGGCGTGGGGTGGTGACCCACTCCTCGGGCAACCACGGGATCGCCGTGGGCTGGGCGGCGGCGCGGCTCGGGGTTCCCGGGGTGGTGGTGGTGCCCGCGGATGCCCCGCTGGTCAAGCTCGAGGCCATCCGGGCAACGGGGGCCGAGCTGGTGCTGATCCCCGACCGGTCGCTGCGCGAGCCGACGGTGGAGGGGCTGGTGCAGGAGCGGGGGCTCGTGCCCATCCCGCCGTTCGACCACCCCGACGTGATGGCCGGCCAGGCCACCTGCGGACTCGAGCTGGTGGAGCAGTGCCCCGAGGTGGCCGTGGTGGTGGCCGGGGTGAGCGGCGGCGGGCTCCTGGGCGGGATCGCGAACGCGCTCGCGCTCGTCCGGCCCGAGGTCCGGGTGGTCGGCGCCGAACCCGAGGGGGCGGCCAAGCTTTCGGCCGCGCTCGCGAACGGCTCCCCGTCCCGCGTGCCGGACAGTGCGGCGGGCCGGCGCGCCGGCCGCCGACGCGCCGGCGCGGGGGGCGGTGCCCTGGGGGGCCATCGGCCCCCTGGTCCACTCGGCTGCGGTGGTGAGCGACCGGGAGATCGGTGATGCCGTGCGATTCCTGTTCGAGCGGCACGGGCTCCGGGTGGAGCCTTCGGGCGCGGCGGCGGTCGCCGCCTTGCGGGGCGGCCGGGTCCGGCCCGAGGGTCCGGCGGTCGCGGTCCTGAGCGGCGGCAACGTGGACCCCGAGCTCTTCCGCCAGCTGGTGCAGGCATGACCGCGCCCAAGATCCTCGTCGCCGACGACGACCCGGCCCTCTCGCGGACGCTCTCCTGGATCCTCAAGGAGAACGGCTACGAGGTGGTCACGCTGGCCAGCGGCGAGTACCTGATGGAACGGCTGGACAGCGACCAGTACGATCTCCTGCTCCTCGACATCATGATGCCCGGCCCGGACGGGCTCCTGGTCCTCGAGCAGCTCAAGGCCGACCCCCGGCACCGCCACCTGCCGGTGCTGATGATCTCTTCGATGCCGCCGGAGGACGCCACGGTTCGCGCGCTCGGGCTCGGCGCCGCGGACTTCATCTCGAAGCCGTTCCGGATGCGCGAGCTCCTGGCCCGGGTCAAGGCCCACCTGCGGGTGGGGCGGGAGCTCAATCAGGCGAGAGCGGAGGCCCGCAGCCGCACCGAGATGGTGGAAATCCTCCAGGAGGTCACCGCGTCCATCAAGCCGGAGGAGATCTACGACATCCTGGTCCGGCGGGTGGCGCGGGGGCTCCGGATCTCGAAATGCTCGCTGGTGGTCGCCGGGCCCGGGGAGGGCGAGGCGACGGTGGTGGCGGCCTACGAGAACCCCGTGCTCCGCAACCTCAAAGTGGAGCTCAAGCGCTACCCCGAGATTCGCCGGGCGCTGGAGACCCTCCAGACGGTGCTGGTCAGGGACGTGACCACCGATCCGCTCTACGCCGAGGCGCGGCGCGAATGGCAGGCCGAGGGGCGGCTGGTGCCTACCCAGTCGGCGATCGCGATTCCGTTCACGCTCAAGGAGCAGCCGGCCGGGGTGTTCTTTCTCCGGACCACCGCGGAAGATCCGCCGCTCAACGAGCAGGACGTGAACTTCGCGGCCCAGGTCATCCGGGCCGCGGTGTCGGCCCTGGAGAAGGCCTATGACCTGGAGAGCGCGGTCCTGGGCCGGGAGCAGATGAAGCAACTGGCGGAGACGGACCCGCTCACGGAGGCCTACAACCGGCGGGCCCTCTTCGAGAAGCTGGCGCAGGAGGTCGAGCGGGCGAACCGCTACGGCACCGTGCTCGCCTGCCTGATGATCGACATAGACAACTTCAAGCAGGTGAACGACTCGTTCGGCCACCTGGTCGGCGACAGCGTTCTCCGGCAGCTCGGCAACATCCTGCGCCGGGAGCTTCGCACGGTGGACCTGGTGGCCCGCTACGGGGGCGAGGAGTTCGTCATTCTCCTCCCCGAGACCCCCGCGAGCGGGGCCCGGCTCTTCGCCGAGCGGATCCGGCGGCGGGTGGACCAGCACGATTTCGGCACGGCGGGCCGGCCGATTCACATCACGATCAGCATCGGCCTGGCGTGCTATCCGGATCCGCGGGCCCCGGACGGCGAGGGCCTGCTCCAGTTGGCGGATGCCAACCTCTACCAGGCCAAGGCCGAGGGCCGCAACCGGGTACGCGATTGAGCAGTCGCCGCTGTCCCCGCTGCAATCGGGTCTATGCCGACCCGGCCCGCTTCTGCCCGCAGGACGGAAGCCCGCTGGTAGAGGTGTCGGGCAACGCGCCGGCGCCCCAGCAGTCGAGCGTGGGGCTCCGGACCATGGTGCGGATGGCGGCCCTCAAGCGGGGGCCGGGCCAGGACCGCGCGGCTACCTTGACCAACCTGTTGCTGGACGACCGGTACCAGGTGGGCAAGCGCCTGGGCGAGGGCGGGATGTCGTACGTGTACCTGGCCCGGGACACCAGCACCGGGGAGACCGTGGCGATCAAGGTGCTCTCCCCCAAGCTCAAGGAGGACCGCAGTTCGGTGGAGCGGCTCCGGCGCGAGGCGGGGCTCGCCATGCGGCTCGACCACCCCAACGTGTGCCGCATCCTCCGGCTGGGCGAGACCGAGGACGGGCTCATCTATCTGGTGATGCCGTTCCTCGCGGGCGAGCTGCTCTCCGATCGGGAGGTGCGGGAGGGTCCCCTCCCGCTCGACTTCGCGATCCCGCTCCTGGTTCAGATGTGCCGCGGGCTCCAGCACGCGCACGACCTCCAGATCATTCATCGCGACCTCAAGCCCGAGAACGTGATGCTGGTGCCTGACGACAAGGCGCCGGGCGGCGTGATCGCGGTCATCATGGACTTCGGGCTCGCCAAGGAGCGGCGGGCCGAGCCGGAGGTGGCCAAGCTCACCGCGACGGGCATCGTGCTGGGGACCCCCGAGTTCATGAGCCCGGAGCAGATCCGGGGGAAGCCCCTCGACGCCCGGAGCGACGTGTACGCGCTCGCGATCGTGGGGTTCGAGATGCTCACCGGCCAGCTCCCCTTCCAGGGCCGGACCGCGCAGGAGATGATGATCGCGCGGCTCCGGGGAAAGCCCAAGCTGTTGCGCGAGGCGCGCCCCGAAATGCCCGAGCGGCTGGAACACGTGCTCGCCAAGGCGATGTCGCTCGATCCCGGGGCTCGCTACCCGACCATGACCGCCTTCGCGGAGGCCCTGCAGGGAGCGGAGGAGAGCGGGGTGTTCGCCAGGCTGTTCAGGAAATAGGGACCGACACCGGAGGCGACCGATGGCGAGAGGCTCCACCACCACCGCCCTGCTCGCTCTGCTTGCCGGGATCGCCGCGGGCGCCGCCGGCACCCTGCTCCTCCGTCCCGCTCCCCGGACCGGAGCCTCCCCGGCCCCGACCCACGGGGAGTGGATCGCCATCCGGAACGCGGCGGGTCAGTCGGTCCGGGCCTATGTGGCCTACCCGGAGCGCAAGGACCCGGCGCCGGGCGTGATCGTGATCCACGAGATCTTCGGCCTCACCGACTGGGAACCCACCGTGGCGGATCGCCTGGCGGCCAGCGGGTTCGTGGCGCTGGTGCCCGATCTCCTCTCCTCCCGGTTCGGCCAGACTCCGGCCAGTCCGGACTCGGGCCGCAAGCTCACCGCCCTCCTCGAGCCTGACGCCGTGACGGCCGACCTCGACGCGGCCTACGAGTACCTGAACGGGTTGCCCGCCGTGCGGAAGGGCGCCATCGGCACCATCGGCTTCTGCTGGGGCGGCGGCCAGAGCTTCCGCTACGCCACCAACAACCCGCGGCTCATGGCCGCCGTGATCTGCTACGGCCCCGCGCCCGACTCGGCGGCGCTGTCCCGCATCCGGGCTGCACTTCTCGGCGTCTACGGCGAGGACGACGCGCGAATCAACGCGGCGCTCCCCGCCGTGAGCCGCCAGCTCGAGGCACTCGGCAAGTCCTTCGAGTACGACATCTACCCCGGCACGGGTCACGGCTTCCTCAAGCCGGGCCGGAAAGGGTCCGAGACGGACCAGGTGGAACGGGCCTGGCGCCGGATTCTGGCCTTTTACCGGGAGAGGCTGGGGCCATGAACCGGCCGACGCCCCGCCGGAACCTCGCGACCAGCCTGGCCTCCCGGCTCGCCGCCGCGCCCGTCGCCCTCGCCGCCCAGCAGCCCGCCGGCGAGCCGGCCGCGGCCTGGGGCGGTGAGGCCACGGTCTTCAAAGGCGATGACAGCCGGGTGCTCTGGGTCCGCCTGCCCCGACCGATGCAGCGGGGAGAGAACCGGGTGCTGCGGCTCTGGTACCACGGCGATCTGCTCGATCGGGTGGGGGAGTGGTTCTTCGTCAAGTCCTCCAT
>JBBIMQ010000236.1:0-4793 GCA_037444345.1 Gemmatimonadota bacterium
CGGAGCTCACCATGGTGTTTCTCGACCTCAACATGCCGGAGATGAACGGCCTGGAGTTCCTGGCCCGCCGGCGGGAAGAGCATCTGCACCTTCATGTGCCGGTGGTGCTGGTCACTACAGAGAGCACGGCTGCCGACGAGGCGCGGGGGCGGGAAGCTGGAGCCTGGGAGTACCTCCGGAAGCCCTTCACCCCCGAGGACATCCAGCGCCTGGTGGCCCGCGCCCGGACCTCGCCACCCGCCTGAGCCGTGCTCCCCGGTCCCGACCAACACCCCTTCGCCGACCTGATCCACGACTACGTCGCGGAGTGCCTCCCGCTGGCCGAGCGGGTCACGGAGGCGCTCATCGCGCTGGAGCGGAGCTGGAAGGCGGGAGACCCGGCGGACGAAGAGTTCGCGCCACTCAAGGGTCTGCTCCACACCATCAAGGGCAACTCGGCGATGATGGGGCTCACGCCGCTGCAGGAGCTGGCCCACGCGCTGGAGGACGTGTGGGCCCTGCTCGCCGCGCGGCCGGACCTGCGGTCGGGGGCGGCGGACCTCATGCTTCGAGGGGCCGAGCTCCTGGCCGACCAGATCCGCGCGGCCGGGAGTACCCCGCCCGATGCGGCTCTCGTGGCGGCCTTCCGCGACGAGGCCCGGGAGTTTGTCGGGGCCGCCGCCGAGCCGGCGGGGCTCGAGCGGCGGAAAGCCGAGCGGCGCCAGGGCGAGCGGCGGCAATCGGCCAGCGTAGCCGCAGCCGACACGGTTCGCGTCAGCTCCCACCGGCTCGACCGGCTCCTCGAAATCTTCGGGGAGGCGATCGTGGCGCAGGCCGCGCTCGAAGAGGCGGGCCGGGCGCTGGGGGCGAGAGCGAGCGCTCAGGGGAACCTGGCCGCGCTGGACCGCGCCCTCACCGCCATGCGGCGGACGCTCCGCCGGTTCGAGGGCGCGGTGATGGAGGTTCGCCTCCTGCCGGTGGCGACGGTCTTCGGCCGCTTCAGCCGGCTGGTCCGCGACCTTGCCCAGGCCGAGTCGAAGCTTGTCAGGCTGGAGACGACGGGCGGGGAAACCCAGCTGGACAAGTCCATCGTGGATCGGCTCGGCGAGCCGCTGGTCCACCTGGTGACCAATGCGGTGATCCACGGGATCGAGCCTCCCGCGGAGCGGGCCCGGAGCGGGAAGCCGGCGGAAGCGACGATCACGCTCGCCGCGACGCAACGCTCGGACCGCGTACTCATCGAGGTGCGGGATGACGGCCGCGGGCTCGACAGCGAGCGGATCCGGCTCAAGGCGCGCGCCCTCGGGGTGAGTCCTGCCTCCGACAATCCGGAGGATGTCTACGCGCTCGCCTTCCTTCCGGGCCTCTCGACCAGCGACGAGGTGTCGCCGCTCGCCGGTCGCGGGGTGGGCCTGGATGTGGTGGCCGGCTCGATTCGCGCACTGGGGGGCAGCGTGCGCCTCACCAGTGCCTCGGGACGGGGCACCACGTTCACGCTCACCCTGCCGCTCACTGTCGCCGTCGTCCGGTCGCTTCTCCTGGGTGTGGGCGACGAGCGCTACGCCATCCCGCTCAGCGATGTCGCGGCCACCTTCCGGATGGATCCCGAACGGTTGCACGCGATCGAGGGCCGGCAGATGACCCTCTGGCGCGGCACCCCGATCCCGGTCGCGGATGCCGCTCGGCTGCTCGGCGTCCCCCCGCGCCCGGAACCGGCCCGGCGCTACTGCGTGGTCCTGGCCGCCAGCGGGCGGCCACGCGGGCTGCTGGTGGACCGCCTGCTCGGTCACCACGATCTCGTGGCCAAGCCGCTCGACCCGGCACTGGGCAGGCCACCGGCCATCGCCGGCGCGGCGATTCTGGGAGATGGGCGGGTGACCTGCCTCCTCGATGCGGCGCAGCTGGGCGCCGCCGGGGACGGAACGGCGCAGGCCGGTAACCGCTAGACGAGAACCCGTGCCGGCGACGCGGAGTGAGCTCGAGGGGGCCGGCGTCGAGCCGGGCCTGCCGCGCAGGGCTTGCCCACGAGGAACCCATTCATGACCAAGAAGTCCGGCACCTCGCCGCCGCCCGAAGCACTGCTGCAGTTCGCCGACCAGGTGGCCACCGCCGCCCCGCCCGCCGCTCCGCCCGAGCCCGAGCTCCAGCTCGTGGCGTTCGAGCTGGACCGGGAAGAGTTCGGGGTACCCATCGGGCAGGTGCGGGAAGTGGTCCGGGTGAGCCACATCAGCCGGGTTCCCCAGGCACCGCCTCACATTCGCGGCGTGGTGAACCTGCGCGGCCGGATCCTCCCAGTCGTCGAGCTGAGGAGCCGGCTGGGGCTGCCGCCGGCGGAGCTCACGCCGCGTGCCAGGATCATCCTCGTCGAAGTGTACGGCCGCACGCTCGGGCTCCTGGTGGACGCGGTCTCCCGGGTGGTACGGGTTCCCCGCTCGGCGGTGGTGCCTCCCCCGGAAGAGGTCGTGAGCGGCCGGAGCGACTACATCACCGGGGTGGCGCGGCTGGCCCCGCGCCCGCTCATTCTCCTGGACCTGGACAAGGCTCTGCTCCTCACCGGGGACTCGCCCTGACCCACCGCTTGCCTCAGATGGTCCGGGACTGGACCATCCGCCGGAAGATCGTCACCGGCTTCGCCGGCGTGCTGCTGGTGACCGCGTTGCTCGGCGCCTTTGCCGTGCGCGAGCTCGGCCGGATGAACCAGGCGGTGGCCCTGGTGAACCGGGGCGAACTGCCCACCAACGCCGTCGAGCAGATGTTCCACGACGCCCGCCTCGGGATCCTCGTCCTCGTGATCGGGGCGATCGGCCTCGGCCTCCTGGTGGCCCTCCTGCTGGCCCGGCTCATCGCCGATCCCCTCACCCAGCTCGGGATCATGGCCGAGGCCGTGTCGAAGGGCGACCTCACGATCGAGATCGTGAGCCGGAGCCGCGACGAGATCGGCTGGCTGGAGCACATCATGCGCACCATGGTGAAGAATCTCCGCCAAATCGTGAGTCAGATCAGCGGTTCCTCGAAGACCGTGGCCGCCTCGTCGGAGGAGATCTCGGCTGCCGCCTCCCAGATGGCCAAGGGCGCGGAGGCGCAGTCGAGCTCGACGGAGGAGACCTCCTCGACCATGGTGGAGATGGCCGCCCAGTTGCAGACCCTGGCGCGGAATGCCGAGGGGCTCGCGGCCAACGTGGACGAGACCTCGTCGGCCATCCAGCAAATGAGCGCGGTGCTGGGGCAGACCGCCCAGACCGGCGAGGGGCTCCTCAAGGCGGTCGAGGACACCACCGGAACGGTCGGGCAGATGATCGGTTCCATCGAAGCGATCGCCAGCCGGGTGCATCAGGTGGAGCAGGTCTCCCGGACCTCGGCCACGGAGGTCAAGGCGGGGGGGGAGCAGCTCCACCAATCCATCGCTTCGATCGGGGCGCGGTCGGAGGAGATCGGCAAGATCATCAAGGTGATAGACGAGATCGCCGACCAGACCAACCTGCTCGCGCTCAACGCGACGATCGAGGCGGCGCGGGCCGGCGAGGCGGGACGCGGCTTCGCGGTGGTGGCCGAGGAGGTCCGCCGGCTGGCCGAGCGGTCGGTCCAGGCCACCCAGGAGATCGCCGCGGTCATCGAGACGGTCCAGAAAGAAACCCGGGGTGCCGTGGCGCTCACGGAGCGGGTGCTCTCGGGCATCGTGGGCTCGATTGACCGCACCTCGACCCTGGTGGGCGAAGTGGCCCGGGCGACCGAGGACCAGGCGGCTGGCGTGCGGCAGGTGCAGCAGCTCGCCGCCAACATGGCGACGCTCACGCGCCAGATCGCACACGCGGTGCGGGAGAACGCGGCCGGCGCCCGCGAAGTGACCCAGGCGGCGGAGAAGATGAACCGGCTCACCCATCAGATGTCCGAGGCGGTGGGAGAGCAGAAGCGGGGCGGCGAGATGATCGTGAAGGCCATGGAGGCCATCGCGCTGGTTTCCCGCCAGAACCTGGCGGCCGTCGAGCAACTGGACGGCGCTGCGAAGAACCTGGCTCGGGAGGCGGAGGCGCTCCGCGAGCGCGTGGCGGCATTCAAGATCTGATGGCGGGCGGCGCGGCGGCGTATCCCACCCGGCTCCAGGAGCTCCGTGCCGCGGGCGATCCCGGCGCGCTCCAGGCGGCGATCGTCGAGGGCCTGGACGCCGCCTCGCCGGCGGTCCGGGAGGTGGCCATCGCCTGGGCGGCGCGGTGGCTCGAGCCCGAGCTGCTGGCCCGTTTCGTGGCCGACGAGGCCAACGCGACTCGCCGCAACGCGGCCCTGGCGGCGCTGGAGCGGCAGGGGCCCTACGCCATCGCGCACCTGGAGCAGGTGCTCGATTCGAGCGACGCCGATCTCGTCATGTTTGCGCTCCAGGTGCTCGGGCGCATCGGGAACGCATCCACCGCGCGCCGCATCCTCCCGCTGGTCTCCCATCCTCAGCCGAACATCGCCCAGGTGGCGATCGAGGCGCTGGGACGGCTCAAGGCCGCCGACGCAGTGCCCCGGCTGCTGGAACAGCTTCGGGCCGATCTCTGGCTCAAGCTCGCCGCCGTCCAGGCCCTGGGCGAGATCGGCGCGCCGGAGGCGGCTCCGGCGCTGGCCCGGCTGGTGCCGGACTCCGCGCTCGCCGTCCCGGCGATCGAGGCGCTGGGCAAGCTGCGGGACCCGGGCACGGCACCGGTCCTCCTGGCCGCCCTCCAAGACCCGGCCCGTCACAGCCTCCGCGAGCCGGCGCTGCTCGCCCTGGGGGAGATTCTGGCGGCCCGCGATATTCCGGCGGCGGACCTCGAGCCCCTGCGGGCGGAACTCGATGG
>JBBIMQ010000237.1:0-4791 GCA_037444345.1 Gemmatimonadota bacterium
TGTTTCCCGGCAAGCCCTGGGCGCACCTCATGATCATGAAGTGAGGCGCGGTCCCGGCCTGGCGCGCACCTTGCGGGATTCGGGTTAGATTGCTGGGCAGACCCGCACACCCTACCCCCCATCTGCAGGTGCGACCTATGGTTCGCTCTTCCCGCTCTGGCCTGGCCGAGCCTCATCCCCATTCCACGGCTGCCTGGCGGTCGCGGGTTCTGCAAGGGTCCCTGGCGGGGGCAGTGCTCCTGGCGGCCTGCGGCGGCGGCTCCGGCACCGACGCGCCCGACTTCGCGGCGCTCCAGATCGTGACCCAGCCGCCGGCCACGGTCCAGACCCGGACTCCCCTCACGCCGGCTCCGCAAGTGCAACTGGTGGACGGGCAGGGACAGCCCTTTGCCCGGGCCGGGGTGCAGATCACCGCCACCCTCCAGGGCGGCGGGGCCCTCACCGGCACGACCACGGTGACCACCGATGCGACGGGCCTGGCCACCTTCAGCGGCCTCGCGATCGCCGGACTGGTGGGGAGCCGCACGCTCCGCTTCAACACCTCGGGTGTGGCCGCGGTCACCTCGAATACCATCCAGCTCACCGCGGGCCCGGCGGCGCTCATCAGCATCAACGCCGGGAACAACCAGCAAGCCCTGCCGAACTCCGCCGTGGCGATCAACCCGTCGGTCAAGGTGAGCGACCTCGACAACAACGGCGTGGCCGGCATCCAGGTGGATTTCGCGGTGACAGGGGGGGGCGGCTCCATTACCGGGGCCACCCAGATGACCAACGCGAGCGGGATCGCGACCGTGGGGAGCTGGACGCTGGGCTCGAGCCTCGGCCCCAACACGCTGAGCGCCACCGCGATGGGCGTCGGGTCGGTCTCGTTCAGCGCGACCGCTGGCACGTTCTTTCAGATCACCCTCCAGTTCCTCAACACCCCCACCTCCTCCCAGCTCGCCGCCTTCCAGCAGGCCCAGATCCGCTGGCAGGGCGTGATCGTGGGCGACCTGAGCGATGTCCCGTTCAACCAGAACTCCGGCACCGGTTGCGGGAACCAGAATATCAACCAGACCATTGACGATGTTCTGATCCTGGTGGACCTGGTGGCAATTGACGGGCCGGGGGGCATCCTGGGTTCGGCGGGGCCGTGTTTCATCCGGAACTCGAATAGCCTCACGATCCTCGGCTTCATGAGGTTCGATACTGCCGACCTCGCCGCGCTGGAGACCAACGGCACCTTGAACGCAGTGATCCTGCACGAGATGGGACACGTGCTGGGATACGGTACCCTCTGGGACCTGCCGGCGTTCAATCTGATCTCCGGCGCCGGCGGCACCGATCCCATCTTCACCGGGAGCCAGGCGCTCACCGCCTTCGACAACAGCAACGGGGGGAACACCTATAGCGGGGCCAAGATCCCGCTCGAGAACACGGGCGGGACGGGGACCCGCGACTCCCACTGGCGCGAGAGCGTGTTCTCGAACGAGCTCATGACGGGGTTCCTGGGTCCCGGCTCGGTGAACCCGCTGAGTCTCACCTCGGTGATGTCCATGGCCGACCTGGGCTACCAGGTGGACCCCAACGCAGCCGACCCCTTCGTGATCCCGAGCCCGCCGGCGCCGCTCATCGCGGGTCAGAGCGCCGTGACCGTCCGCCTGACCAACGACATCCTGCCCATCACGCCGCGCCGCGTGGACCAGTCGGGGCGGGTACTGCCGTAGCCGGAAGGCGGGTCCCCCGGTAGCCGCTGGCAGGTGACCGGCGGCGAGCAACCGCCCGCCCGCCGGGCGGCGGGCCGTGACCTGTGCCCGAGCTGTTCCCCGCCTTTAGTCACCAGCCGCGCGCTCCACCCGAGCCGGCCTCCCGCCGCTTGTGCCTTGCCAGTCCGCGGTTTGGGCACGCCCTGTAGCCTCCGTCACTGAGCCGCTTGCCCGCCTTGCGGCAACTTGATCCCGTCCCGGTACCGGTCTCTTCCTATCCCGCTCCTGGCCGCGCGGCCCGCGCTGGTCGAGGGGTCGAAAGGGGCGCATGCGCTCTTCCGTCGGGTTGCTGGTCGGGCTCGCCCTGGCAACGCCGGCCGCGGCCCACCCCCAGGCCCGGCTCCCGGCCCGCCCCCACGGGGCCTGGCTCGGTGCCGGGATCGGCGCCGGATGGGGCCGGCTCTCGTGCCGGATCTGCGTGGGCGAACGGGAGAGCGGGACGGCGGGGTATCTCCGCGCGGGGTTCGCGGCGGCATCCGGCCTCCTCGTCGGCGCGGAAACCCTGGTCTGGTATCGCAGCGGCTCGGTGGATCAGGTCGTCTACGCCGTTCAGGCGGTCGCCCTGGTCTACCCGAGCCGCCGCAGCGGGCTCTACCTCAAGACCGGCGTCGGGTGGGCCCGCTACTCGGCGGACGACGATGACGGCGGCGACGTCGCCGCCGGCGCCTTCGCGGCCCAGGTCGGGATCGGGCTCGAGGTCCCGGTGGCCCGAGGGGTGTCGCTCGTGCCGTTCGCCAACCTGATGGGTACGACCGGAGCGGATCTGGAAGTGAACGACACGGTCTCGGAACAGTCCGCCAACACCAGCCTGGTTCAGGTGGGGCTGGGGCTCACCTTGCACTGACGGAAGAGGCCATCATGTCAGGCGCGATACGAGGACACTGGGAGGGCCCCCTGCTGCTGCTCCCGGGGGCGCTGCTTGCCGCCGCCTGCGGCGACGAGGGCTTCTCGGGCACCGGGCCGGTCCCCGAGATCGGGCCCAGCGTGGCCTACGGGATCTGGAGCCCGGGTCCCAACGACTCCTGTTCCCCCGCGATTCACGACGCCTACTCGGTGGTGGGGCCGGACGGGAAGCGGTATCCCACCTGGCACCCGCCGGTGGATCCCGCCACCGGGTGCAGCTTCGGCCACGAGCACGGGCGCGACCCGCGAGGCTCCCGGCTCTACCGGGACGTGGGTCCCATCCCATTCGGCCTGGCCAACGAGGCCCTGGAAACCTGGGATCCCCAGAACCCGCGGCGCGAGGACCACGTGGGACACAAGATCGAGTGGGAGAACGACGTGGAGTTCGTGCGGGGCGACGGCGTCACGGGGGCGCTCTTCAGCGTGAAGTGCGACGTGCTGGTCAAGCTCCATCAGGGCACCCACTCGAAAGATGCCTTCACCAACAACCTGCACGAGGTGGCGTATCACGTCCGCTGCACCGACGGCACCGAGATCCACGTCACCGCGCTCACGGCGATCGGAGATCCCGGTGGGTTCAACCGGAGCTGCGACCGGCAGCGAGTGGACGTCGGTCCGGCCACCCCGGCCAACTCCCCGGACGGCGGAGGGATCCGGCTCATCCCCGATCGCACCTGCGTGGAGCAATACATGAAGACCGGGCCCTCCATGAGAGCTGGGAGATCTCGCAGTCGGTGGTGGCGGAGGACGGGCACCGGATCGCGCACTTCAACCCGTACTTCCAGGTTTTTTATCCCAGTCGGTTCCACGACCCGGGGGCGGCCGGCCTGGTGGGCCGCCCGATTGACGTCTGCTATGAGGTGAATCCCGACGGGCGGCGGGCCCAGGGCGAGCTGTGCGACCAGTCCACCGGCAACGGCACCATCACCGGGGTAACCTTCGACGATCCCCGGAGCCGCTTCAACGGCGTGTTGCGCTTCGTGGACATCAACGACAACGAGATCCGCAATGCCGGGGGCCCGGAGGTGTGGTACACCGATCCCTTCGGGCGGCACGGCCGGCGCAGGCCCTTTCCCGGTTCCGTGCGCCAGTGGATTGCACGGATCAACAACGACTACGGCTTCAGTCTGAACGGGCCGGCGATCGGGTTCCGGCGCGACTACGGCAGTGCGGGGGTGCACGCGCCGAACTGACCGTGCAGCCCGGCTTCGAACTCTCCCCGGCCCCCCCCCGGGGGCGTGCTCTGCCGGCCCCAAGCCCCGGGTGGGAAGTGAGGCCTAGAAGCGCCGCAGGGGCACGTCCGAACTCGGCACCTCCCCGAGCAACAGCACCACATCCCGCGCCTGGTACCCCCGCGCGGAGACCCGGACCAGCTGAGTGCGGCAGCGGTTGACGAGGGTGCGGTCGAACACCAGGCGGTATTCGCCCCGGTCGTTGCTGAAGGCTCCGTAGGGAGTGCCCAGGATCTGGAGCCGGGCGCCCGGCAGCGGCTCCCCGGTGTCTTCTCGGTAGATCCTGCCGGCCACGACCGCCATGCCCGGCGGAACGGTGGAGTCGCGGAGCGCGTCAGCCGGCACCGTGCACCCGCGGGAGTCGGCTGGGGAGGTCGCCTCCCAGGGCCGGGTGTCACGGGCCGTTCCGGCGACCCCCGGAGGCCGGCGGGGACGTCCGAAGATGCGCTGGGCTTCCGATTCGAGCGCGGGCGCAGACGGCGAGGCCGTGGCCATGGCCCGCTCCGGCTGGCCGGTCCCCTCCGTTGGCTCCCTCCGGCCCGGCTGCTCCGTCGGTTCTGCATCCTCCAGCCCCTCGGCCTTCGGTGCGTCGGGCTGGGCGTTGGGCCGGGGCTCGGGTGCTGGCGTCACCCGGGCCTCGTTGCCGGGGGTCTCGTCAGGTCCTTCGGTGAGGATCGCGGCGGGTGAGAGCGGGGCCGGCGGAGGTGGTGCCGGCGGGATATAGGCCACCTCGACCGGGGGAGGAGGCGGCTCCAGGTAGACCGGAATCTGAATCGGGTTGGTTCGCGCCCGGGCAGGTTCGATCGCCTGGGTGGGGGGGCGCCGGAGCACCAGCGCAACGAGCAGGAGGTGAACCGCGACGCTCGCCGCAGCCCCCCGCCCGGCCCGCAGCCTTCCGGCCGGAAAGGGTA
>JBBIMQ010000238.1:0-4788 GCA_037444345.1 Gemmatimonadota bacterium
GCAGCCGGGCCCAGCGGCGTCCAATCGAGCGCCGCCGGGTTGGTGCTCGTGAGGATCGCGCTCACCGAGCTCGCGGTCCGGTGGTTGTCGGCGGCGAAGTTCCCCACCTGGCCGAAGTTGGTGCCGGTGGGGTCGTAGTCCGCCCCGTTTGCTGCGAACACCAGGTCCACCAAGTTGAGCGAATCCGCTGCCAGGATGTTCCCGGTCACGCTATCCCGCACCGTGAGCGCCTGCGCCTTCCAGTTCGCGATGATGCTGTTCGCGATGAACCCCTTGGTGCCGCGGCGGAGCACTGCGCCGAACCCCCCGGCGGGGGTCGTCTCGCTCGCCCCCATGCCCACCAGCGTCAGGTTGGCGAAAATCGGATCGGAGTAGGGGGTGCTCCGGAACCCCAGCGTGCAACCCGAACCGTTACAGCCGTCGGCCTCGATCCCCTGCGGATCCGAGGACACCGTCCCGCTCCCGGGGGCAGGCTGGAGCCGCTGCGACTGGAAGCCGATCGCGTACTGCACCCGGCCCTGGTACCCTTCCGCCCAGTCGAAGTGATCGTCCCCCGACTCGTACGACACTAGGTAGCGCGCGTCCACCGCGCCGCCGAACCACTCGAACGAGTCGTCCAGCCCCGCGAGCACCTCGATGTACTCCAGGGTAGTGCCGCTGCCCACCGCGTAGAGCGAGAGCCCGTTCAGTTCCGAGTTGTTGCCGCCCGAGACGTCGTACCCGGCGAACTCGATCCGCACATAGCGCATGACGCCGCTGTTGTCGCCGTTGTCGGTCCCGCCGCCGTAGTTCTCGGCCACCCCCTGAGGTCCCTCGGTGTTGATCACGCCGGCCCGGTTGATGAGCCCGTTCCCGACGATGATCACCCCGCCCCAGTCACCCGGCTTCCGTTGCCCCGGCGCGCGCTGCGAGGTGAAGACGATCGGCTCGGCCGCAGTGCCCTGAGCGTCGATCTTCGAGCCCCGAAGGATCCAGAGCGAGCTCCCCGGCGTCAGGGTGTCGCCCACGATCCGGGTGCCGGCCTGGATGGTGAGGGTGGCCCCGTTCGTCACCTTCACGTAGCCGCTCAGGATGTAGAGCGTATCCTTGAACAGCGTCCGGCTGGCGGGGACGCCGGTGACCACGGCGACCTTGGGTCCGGCAATGGCGAAGACCACCGGGGACGAGGGCGGGCTCGTCCCCTCGGCGTTCTTGGCGGCCACCCGGTAGCAGTACTGGGTCCCGACGGCCACCGTGACGTCGGAGTAGCTGGTGCTCGTCACCTCGGCGAGCAAGGTGTAGCTGGTGCACGGCGAGGGGGCCCGCTCCACCAGGTAGGCGGTGGCCCCCGCCACCGCATTCCACGTGAGGTCCGCCTGATTGCCGTTCACCGTGGCCGCCAGGCCGCTTGGCGTGGCGGGCGGCGATCCGCCGGGGCCGCCGCCGTCATCGCTGCAGGCAGCGGCGAGCAGCGCACCGAGCCCCAGTGCGATTCCGTACAGTCTCGGGGACATCGTCATCACCACCTCGGTTGTGGGGTTGAACACTCCGGCCGGTCGGTTCGGCCCGTCCGCTCGCGCGGGAGCGCCATAACGAAGCCCGTCCCGCGTCTCGGCTCGCCCGCGCGGCGGTCACAGTCCGGTCACTCGGCGGCATGTCAGGGCGTCCAGGTGAAGCCACCGGCGAATTGCCGGCCGGTCCGGTAACGAACCTCATCCAGCCCCCCCTGCGTCACCCGGTAGGGCTGGTCCAGCAGATTCCTGGCGTCGAGCTTGAAAGTGAGGGTGGCGAGCACGGGGACCCGCACCGAGAGGTCCAGCAGGTGGCGGGCTTCCTCGTGCGCGTCCGGCAGGGGCAGAATGCCGGCCTCCACGATCCGGCGCCCCACCACGTTGTAGAGCACGGTGGCGCTCAGGCCGCCGCTGGTGTACTCGAGGCCAGCGTTCACCACGTGCCCGGCCTGTCCCACCATCGCGCGGCGCCGGTTGGTCAGACTGGTCCCGTCGCCGGTATCCACCTGGATCCGGCTGTGCATGAGGGTGGCATTGGCGAACACGCTGAGCGGTGCCGCCCCGATCCGGTCCAGCCGCGCCCGTACTTCCAGCTCGAGGCCGTAGTTGTCCGCCGCGCGCGCGTTCTGAAAGGTCACATCCGGAGCGTTCCCGTCGGCCGTCTGCCGCAGCACCCGCTCGATGGGCCGCTGGAAGTGCTTGTAGAAGGCTGCGGCGCTCACCACTTCGCCGGCGCGAGGGTACCACTCCCAGCGGAGATCGAGGTTCTGAATCAGCGCCCGGCGAAGTGCGGGGTTGCCGCTCACCCGTTTCCCGCCGATGGGCTCGGCGATGTAGTCCACCGGCGAGATCTCGCGGTACTCCGGCCGGGACACGGTCTGCGCCGCCGAGAAGCGGAGGTTCTGGTTTTCCCCGAGACTCGTGTTCACCGCGAGCGCTGGCAGCACGTCCCGGTTGGCGAGAACAGTGGCCGTGTCGCGCTGCCCCACCCGGCTCGAACGCACTTCGATCCGGGAATCCTCGATCCGCGCTCCTCCCACCACCCGCACCCGCCGGCTGAGCGGCCATTCCGCCATCGCGTAGGCGGCGAGCAGGCGGTCCTCCGCGCGATAGCGGCCACCCAGTGCGTTGAGTTGCAGAGTCAGTCGCCCGGCCTGGGCGTAGGCGCCGTCGAAGATCGCCTCCGGCGGGGCCGAACGCTCGGCCTGGGTCAGGGAGAGGTTCAGGATGTCGAACGGGACGCTCGCCGCGACCCGCTCCGTGTGGCGCACCAGGAATCCCGCCTTGAGGGTGGACGGCCGGCTCGGCGCTCCCAGCGCGAGCGACAGGTTCGCCCCGCCCTCCACGGCATCCTCCTCGAGGTCGCTGAAGCTCCGCAGGGCGGAGCGTGGCGCCCCGAACCACTCGGTCGGGATGACGGCCTCGGTCTGCGAATCCACCCGGGCCACATACGCCAGGTCGGACCGGTCCGGCTCCACGCGACTCACCGTCGAGACGGCCGCTGACCAATCGAACCCGAGCCCCGACCCGAGCAGATGCTGGCCGGCCAGCCGGTGCGATCGGGCCGTGCGGAGCAGGTACGTGAGCCGGGTCTGGTCCAGGGTGACCGCGAACCCGTCGTTGTATCCCCCGAGCCGGGTGACCTCGTTGTCCGCCGCCCGCGTGTAGGTGTTGCTCAACGAAAGCTTCGACCCGCCGCCGATCCGGGTGCTCAGGTTGAACAACCCGCCCCAGAGCACCGACGCGCGGCTCGTCTCGCCCCGGTACTCGTTCTGCGGGTCGTAGGTCCCGGGCCGCGGGCCCGGGTTGATCACCGCCCGGCGCTCGCCGCGGCGGATTTCCTGGGTCAGGTTGTAGCTGACCGACCCCAGGTAGCCCACCGGCTGCCCTCCCACCGCGTTTTCCCCGCCGAAGGACAGCGAGAGCGACCCGTTGCCCCCGCCCTTGCCCGTCCGACTCGACCAGGTGTTGCGGAACGAGGCGATCGCGCGATCGAGATCGCTCTGGCTCGCGCCGGCCAAACTGAGCCGGCGGTAGTAGGGCAGCACTGCCCGCGGGAGCTCCCGGCGATCGCTGTTGAGCGCGAGCCACTCGCCACCCGCGCCCGGCGCCTTGGCGATGGTCCGGCCGGTAATCGCGGAATTGAAGCCCAGGGATGTGCTCAGGCTGAAGGCCCGGTGCGCGGGGAACTCGCGGGTCTGCAGGTTGACCGAGGCGCCGCTGAAGTCGCCCGGCTGGTCCGGCAGGAACGTCTTGGCGGTGGTGATTCCCTCGAGCAGGTTCGAGGGGAAGAGGTCGAGCGGCACGAGCTTCCGTTCGGGCTCCGGGCTCGGGATCCGCGCCCCGTTGAGCGAGGTCGTGGTGTAGCGTTCCCCGAGCCCGCGGACGAAGACGTACCGGCCGTCCTGAACCGTCACTCCGCTCACCCGCTGGACCGCCTGGCCGGCATCGCTATCTGGACTTCGCGCGATCTGCTCCGCGGTGATGGCGCTGACCACGTTGAGCGCGTCGCGCTGCTCCTCCAGCGCGCGGTTCACCGTGCCTCGCTCCGCTTGGGCCGTCACCGTGATTTCCTCCAGCTCCACGGCTCGAGGGGCGAGCGCGACAGGTTGCTCGACCGTGCCGCCGTCGGGTACCAGCACCCCGGTCACCACCTTCGGCTGGTAGCCGATGTAGCGCGCCCGGATCGCCACCGGACCCGCCGGGACCCCCGCGAGTGCATAGCGGCCGTCCAGGGCCGTCTGGGCCCGGATCTCGGTGCCCACCACCTCCACCACCGCGCCCGGGATCGGACTGCCTTGATCGGCCGAAACGACCTTGCCCACCACCCGCCCGGTCGGGACCTGGGCCAGCGCGGCCCTCAGGGGGATGAAGAGCAGGAGAGTAGAGAAGAGGACCAGCTGCCGGGCTGGCGATGCAGGGAACACGCGCATAGGCCGCTCAGTGGGAGACCGAGCGGCATTGTCACCCGGCGGGGTCAGGATTTTTCCTCAGGGCCGCAACAAGCCGGTCACGAACTGGGGGCCAGCGGAACCCCCGAGTTGGCCGGTACCGGCGGTGTTACAACCCGCGAGCGGCCGGGGGCCGGGGGGCCGGATGGCGAGAACCGGCACAGGCCTCCGCGCCAAGCTCCTAGCTCCGAGAAGCGTCCCCGGACGCCCGCCCGGCGTCGTGGGGGCTGGCCCCAGGCTCTGCGAGGGGGAGTGAAAAGCTGAACTCGGCCCCGCCCCCGGGGGCCTCCTCGTAGGCCAGCCGGCCCCCGTGGGACTGCATGATGCCGTAACTGATGGAAAGGCCG
>JBBIMQ010000239.1:0-4731 GCA_037444345.1 Gemmatimonadota bacterium
TAGCGCTCCTGAAGTGCGACGGCGGCTTCGCGCGTGGCGAGGGCTGCGAGCTGCTGTGCCACCCGGGCGTCGCCGGGGGCGGGGGTGGCGCCCGCGGCGATCGCGGCCGCGGAAGCCTGGACGGCCGCCGACAGCGAGATCGAGCCGGCTGTGAGGCCGGCCGGGTCGAAGAACGCCACCCCGGTAGCACCGGTCGCGGTGTAGCCTGCCTGGTGCAGGGTGTTCACCTCGGTGACCACTCCGGCGGCGAGCGCGTCCAGCTGGGCGCGGATGCCGGGCAGGGTGGTTCCGGTGAGATCCAGTAGCGCCCGCAGGCTCCCGGCCTGTGGGTCCACCACGGTGCCGGATACCGTGGCGATCGTGTAGCCACCGCCGGCCGCGGGTTGCGTCGTGAGGCGCTGGGCGGTGCCGGCATCCACCAGGAGCGTGTCGCCGAACAGGACGCCCACGGTCCCGTCGTCGTGCGGAGTCACCCGCACCGCCCCCAGCTCCGCCAGGCGGTCGAGCAGCCGGTCGCGCTGGTCCTCCAGATCCGCCGCGTCATGGGTGGGGCCCGCGGCCAGAATCCGGCTGTTGAGCTGGGCGACCTCGCTTGCGAGCCGGTTCACCTCCGCCACCTCGGCTGCGATCCGACTCCCCCCCTCCTGCGCCGCCTGACCGACCGCCCTCTCCAGCCCGTGGAATCGGCTCACCAGCCGGTTGGCCGCCTGGACCACGAGCCCGCGGTTGACCGTATTTGCCGGGTCCGCCGCCAGGTCGCTGAACGCGGTGAAGAGATCGTCCAGCGCAGCGGCGAGTCCCGCCTCGCTCGGCTCGGCGAAGGCCGCCTCGACCCGCGACAGAAGGTCGTGAAGGGTCTGGGCCGTGTGGAGCAGGCTGGTCTCCTGGCGGAAGGCGCCGTCGAGGAACCGATCACGGGTGCGCTCCACCCCCAGATCGGTGACTCCCCGCCCCAGCGTCCCGCCCGGGACCCTGAGCGGCTCGGCCGCGGTGATCGCCAGCCGCTGGCGGCTGTAACCGGGGGTCTCCGCGTTGGCGACGTTGTGCGCCGTGACGGTCATCGCCCGCTGGTAGGTCACCAGGGCCGAGCGCGCGATGCTGAGCAGGCTGGTCAGGGACATCTCAGGCCTCGCGGTTGAGCAGGAGGGCGCCCGGGGCGGAGGGACGATCTCCGCCCGGCCCGTAGCCCGGCGCCGGCGCCCCCGCCGCCCGGAACAGCTCTTGGAGGAACGCCTCGCCCGACTGGAGAACACGCTGCAGGATGCCCCGGTTCACGGTGGCCTCGCGCGCCACGGCGGCAGCCGCGCGCTGCAGATCGGCGCGGGCCTGCAGCAGCCCGGCGGGGATCTCGCCCAGGCGCTCTCGCAAGAGGTCCGGATCGAGGGCGGAGCTGCCAGTGAGCTGCTGGAGGCGCCCGCAGCGCTCCTGCCGCGCCTCGCGCAAGCTCAGCAAGAGATGGGCGATCTGGTTCACCGAGGCGTCCACGGCCTCGGGCTCGTTGGCCGCCACGGCGGCCCGCTGCGCCACCAGCGCCTCGCCCAGCGCCCGCGCGAGGCGCACTTCCTTCTCGAGTCCGCGAACCAGCTCCTCGACCAGACGAGCGCTCGCGGCGTCAGTCTGCTGCTGGAGCCGAAGCTGCGGGCGTTCCATGCGAGTCTCCGGGCTGCGGCGTTCCGGTCGCCTCCAGCCGCCGGGCAAGCTGACGGTACAAGGCATCGCCCATCCCGCCGCGAAGGCGCTGGGCTGCAAGCTCGGCCAGGCGTTCATCCAGGAGGCCGGTGAAGAGCTCGCCCCCCGGGGCCGCGCAGAGTCAGCCGTCAGGGACCGACGCCCGCATGGCCTGGAACATCTGCGCGAGGAACACGCCTTCCAGCGACCGGGCAAGCTGGTGCAGCCGGGCGTGCGGATCAGACGGCGCGGAACTGGCGGGGAGGATCGGGTTCACCGGACGACCACCTCGGCGCTGAGCGCGCCAGCCGAACGCAGCGCCTCGAAGATGGCCGCGATCTCGTCCGGCCTGGCTCCGACGGCGTGAAGCCCGGCGGCGACATCCTGGGCCGAGGCCTGCGCGGGCATCCGGACCAGCCCGGCGGCGGGCGACTCTCCCGGGCGCTCCTGGGGCGGGCCCGCTCCCGCAATCGCCAGAGTGATCCCCCGGTGACTCACCACGGCCGGCCCGACCGGTATGAGCCCGCCGGCCACGACGGTCCCTTCCCGGCTGTTGATGACGATTCGCGCGGCGGGCGCCATGGCGACCGGCAGAGTATCCACTGCCGCGAGCTGGCGCAGCAGGTCCGCTCCGGTCCCGGCCAGCCGGAGCTCGATGGTGCCCGGGTCGGCGACCCGGGCGGCGGAGTCGCCATAGGCGGCGTTGACCGCGCCGGCTACCGCGGTGGCCGTGGCCAGGTTCGGCACCTTGAGCTGCAGGCGCAGCGCCGGTGCACTGTCCAGGACCGGTGGCGCCAGTTCCAGAATGCCGCCGTCGGGGATCCGGCCGCTATTGCCGCGGGCGCCATAGGGGCCGCGCCCGGCGCGGTCGTCCTCCACGTACACCGGTCCCTGCGCCGTGGCGATCGGCGGGGAGCCGGGGTCGGTCACCAGCGGGGTGATCCACAGCACGCCGCCTCGCAGCGAGGTCGCGTCGCCGAGGGCGGCAACCTGCACCTCGAACCGGCCCCCGGCACGGAGCCAGGGAGAGATCTCCGCGGTTACCAGCACGGCCGCCACGTTACGCAACCGCAAACGCTCGGCCGGTACCTCGATGTTGAACCGGCGGAGCAGGTTGACCACGGCCCGCACCGTCATGGTCCCACCGAGGAGCGAGCCGAAGCTCCGGTCGCCGGTGCCGTCCAGGCCCACGACCAGCCCATACCCCACCAGGCGGCGAGGGACGGTGCCGGGGTGGAAGGTGAGGTCCTGCACCCGGACCGCCTGGGGTTCGAGGCGGGAAGGGGCCCCGAGCGCGGCGAATACCAGCAGGGCAGCGAGGAGGGGTCTCATGGCCACAGGATCGAGAGGATCTTGCCGAGGATGCCGGTGCGCGGGCCGATCTTCTTGCCGCGGTAGGTAATGACCGCTTCGGCAATGTTGCCGGACAGCACGGTGTTGGCCGTGGACACGTCCTCCGGCCTGACGAACCCGTCGAGGGTGACCTCCTGAAGCCGCCCGTCCACCGTGACCTGCCGGGTGCCATGGATCCGGGCCACGCCGTTGGGCTCGATGGCGGTCACCCGGACACTGATGACCGCGGTGAGGTTGCCCTGGCGTGCCGCTTCCCCGACGTCGCGGGAGGTGTTGTCCAGGCTGGTGGCGAATCCCTTCTCGGGCCCGAGGCGGGTCCCGCTGGGGGCTCCCGGATTCAGGCCGGCCCGCTGGGAGCGCTGGCCGGTGGCGACCTGCGACACGCGCTCGCGCGCGGCGGTCTCCTCGTCCACCAGCACGGTGATGACGTCGCCGGGACGGAGCGGCAGGCGATCCGAGAGCCATGCCGCCCGGTGGCCAGCCCCGAGAGCGCGCGCCCCGGTGGTGTCAGGCGACGGGGCCTGAGCTCCGGCGGCTCCCGGCAGGGCGGCGGCCAGCAGGGCCAGCCAGGTGTTCCTTCTCATGTCCCGTCCCCTGCGAGCGTGATGATCCCCGGCCCGGTGACCCGACCTTCCAGGCGACCCGGCCGTCCGGCGACGGTGGCCCGGGCGGTTTCCCCTTCCCGGGCGGCGTGGAGCGCGGTTCCCGGGAGGCTCACCTCGACCGCTCCCCGGTGCCAGCGCAGCGTGACCGGCTGGCCGGCCCTGACAAGGGGCGGCGGGGCCACGGCCGGCGGCTTCAGCAGCTCGCCGGCGGCGACCGGCCGGCGGACCTCCCATCCCGGGGCCACCTCGAGCGGCTCGGCCGTCGGCGCTCCCCACAGGAGGCGGGTTTCGTGACGGAGGTCCGGCGCGCTGAGGCGGCTCGACCCGGCGAGATCGCGGGCGGCGACCGGGACCGTTCGGGTTACCCCGGCGCGCACCCGGAGCGCCACGGCATCTGGCCGGGCTGGCCGCAGCACCACGGTGAACCACCCGTCAAGCCCGCGGCCGGCGAGCTGGAACGGGTCGTCGAGGGCGAGGGCGGCGCCGGCGGGCACCGCTCCCCACTCCAGCCTGACCTGGGCGGTGGGCACGCCCCACCGCGTGCCCACCTCCCGGGCCACGGCCGAGTCGAGGCCGGGAGGAATCGGCGGGCCCTGGGCCGCCAGGGCGGCAGGCGGCAACAGGGCCAGCCGCGCCGCGAGCCTAACGGACGATGATGCCATCGGCGGATTGCATCATGTCCTCGCCGGCCCGGATCGCCTTGGCGTTGATCTCGTAGGCCCGCTGCGCGGCGATCATGTCGGTCATCTCCTGCACGATCTCGACGTTGCTCGATTCCAGCGTTCCCTGGAGCAGCCGGCCGAATCCCTCGTCTTGCGGCAGGCCCACGATTGGCTGGCCCGAGGCCGCGGTTTCGAGATACTGATTCTCGCCGATGGCGAGCAGGCCGTTGGGGTTGAGGAACCTGGCCAGCTCGATGCGGCCGATCTCGGTGGGAGTCGTGCTGCCGCCGCCGGTGATGCTCACGACCCCGCTGGGCGAGACCGTGATCCCGGCCGCGTCGGGCGGAATCGTCAGGCCCGGCAGCAGGAGGTACCCGCCGCTGGTCACGAGCTGTCCCGTATCGGAGATGGTGAAGCTGCCATCGCGGGTGTAGGCGATGGTG
>JBBIMQ010000240.1:0-4729 GCA_037444345.1 Gemmatimonadota bacterium
GCCATGGCCCGCCGCGCGGCGGCCAGGCCGCCGGCGGCCAGGCGAGGGCGGGCCCCGGCCACCAGCGGGATCTCGATGGCCACCTCGGCGGACTCGCCCGGCTGGAGGGCCAGCGGAAAGGCCAGCACCCCCGAAGCGGCGCCGAACGGATCGTGCACGGGCCAGCCCGGGGGTATCGCCCCACGTCTCAGGTGCTGGACCACCTCCCCGCCGGCAAAGGTCGTGAGCCCCACCCGAGCTGGAGGGACCAGGGGATGCACCAGGCGACGCCCGTTCACGTGGAGCGACCCGCTGTGCCAGCGGAGCGACTCGATCCGCGCGACACCACCCGGCACGTTGAGCACCTGCCAGGGTGGGTTGACCTGGAACGGGCGGACGGCGAGCAGGAGCGTCGGGCGCCGGCGCGACCGCCCCTCGTTCCGTACCCGGTAGCGCACCACGACGGATGAGGACGAGGCCGGTCCGATGGCGAACGCCGTGATGGTGCAGGTGAGGCCCGGCAGGCGCCAGTCCACGGACGGTATCGGAAGGGCGCCGTCCAGCAGCGACGGACGGCGATCGCCGTCGTGCCAGGTGAAGAGACGCCCGCCCTCCCGGAGCAGGGGCTCCACCGAGAACTCGCCGGCGCCGGCGTCCACGACACCGTCCTCGTTGAACAGCGCCTCCTCCGGCGCTTCGTCCACCCCCACCACGGTCCAGTAGGCCCGCTCACCGGTGAAGTAGCGGGGGAAGCTGCCCGGCGGCGACGCTGCCGCGATGGCTTCGAACATCCCGTTGCGCGACGCCCCGAAGGCCAGGGGTTGGACCACGAGCTCGCGGAGCCCGTAGCCGCCCCTTGCCTGCGGCCGCCGCAGCGCGAGGCGGAGCGCCCGCGCCTCGGTGTCGGGCAGGGGGAGGTCGTCGCGGCCGCCGTCGGAGCCTCGTACCGAAGCTGCAAGGCGCCAGTGGATCCCGTCCTCGGAGACCGACACGTCGTAATCCCGTGCCCCTCGTCCCTCCTCCCAGAGCAAGGTGACTCCTCCGAACTCGCGAGGGCGGAGGAAGTCCACGGTGAGCGCCGCGCCCCGGGCGGCGGCCGCTCGCCAGGCGGTGGTCGTGTCTCCGTCGAGCGCCAGGGACGGGGGATGGCCTCGCCGAGCCGAGCCGGCGGCGACCGGTACGGCATCGTAGGGGCCCCGTTCCGGGAGAGCGGTCAGGCGCAGCTCGTCGAACCAGACTGTTCCCTTGCCGCCGCCGCGGCCAGCGGTGATGACGAGCTCGATTGCGCCGACGTGCCGCACCTCGCCCCCGCCCGCCGGCCCCCAGGCGAAACCCACCTGCCGCTTCCGGATGCTGACCCTGTGCCAGGTCCCGTCGAAGGCGCGGTCGCGCTCGGTGTACCACCAGACGTTCTCGCCCGTCGAGTCCACCAGCTTGAACTCCAGGGTGTTGGGCGGGCCCTCGCCCCGGAGCCAGAACGAAAAGACGTAGTTCCCGGGCAGATCCAGCGACACCACCCGGCGGGCGATGGCGTACCCGCCCCCGCTCCGGAAGTCGAAGTCCATCCGAAGGGCTCTCCCGGAGATCCCGGGGTCGTCCGCCAGCACCATCGCGACCCCGTCCGCCGGGTGCGCCGTCCACTGGTCGGGCTCCTCGAAATCGTCCACCACCCGGGCCGCGGCCGGGATCGTGTCCGCCTGGAGCGCCGCAAGCCCGGCGGCGAGGATCGTGGCGATCATCCCTTCAGGCTGCCGGCCATGATGCCCTGGATGTAGTAGCGCTGCAGGAACAGAAAGGCCAGGAAGACCGGCAGCACCGTCACCACCGCGCCCGCCATGACGAGCTCCACGTCCTGGACGTGCTCGCCGGCCAGGGTGGCCATGGCGACGGGGAGCGTGTAGCGGGCCTCGTCGGAGAGCACGATCAGCGGCCACATGAAGTCGTTCCAGGCCGCGAGAAAGGTGAAGACGCCCAGGGTGGCCAGCACCGGCGCGATGGCGGGTAGCACCACCGAACGGAAGATCCGGAACTCGCCCGCGCCATCTATCCGGGCGGCGTCGAGGAGATCGTCCGGTATGGCGAGGGCATACTGGCGGACCAGGAAGATCCCGTAGATCGGGGCCAGCACCGGGATCATGGCCCCGAACAGCGTGTTGATGAGGCCCAGCTCCCGGAGCAACAAGAACATCGGCAGCATGGCCACCTGGCCCGGCACCACCAGGCCCGCGAGCAGGGTCGCGAAGATCCGGTCGCGGCCCCGGAACCGAAGCTTGGCGAAGGCGTAGCCCGCCATGGCGGTGATGAACACCCCCAGCAGCGTTCCACCGACCGCGATGATGAGACTGTTCGTCAAGTAGCGCCCCAGCTCGAGGCCGGTGAACAAGGTGCGGTACTGCTTCAGGGTGGGGTGCGCGGGGACGAGGGGCGGCGGCAAGGAGGTGGCCTCGCCGGGGCGCATGAGCGAGGCCGCGACCATCCAGAGCAACGGCGTCGCGGCGAGGGCCGCTCCCGCCAGGAGCAGCGCGTGGAGGCCCAGCCCCTTGAGCCAGCGACTCACAGCGCCTCCCGGCGGAGCCGGAGCTGGACGGCCGTGCCCGCCAGCGTGAGGAGACCAAGTAGCACAGCGATGGCCGCGGCTGGGCCCAGCCGCCACCAGCGGAAGCCTTCCTCGTACAGGAAGAGCATCAGGGTGAGGGTGCTCTTGAGCGGGCCGCCCTGGGTCATGACGTACGGCTCGCTGAAGATCTGGAACGCCGCAATCATCGTGACCACACCCACGAACAGGAACGTGGGACCCAGCAGCGGCACCGTGATGTGCCGGAACCGGTGCCAGGCGCCCGCACCGTCCAGGGCGGCGGCCTCGTAGAGCGACTCGGGAATGTTCTGCAACCCCGCCAGGAAAATCAGCATGTTGTAGCCGAAGTTCTTCCAGACCGAAAGCAGGATGATGGCCGGCATGGCCCAACGGGGGTCGCCCAGCCAGTCCACTCGGCCGATGCCGAGGGTGCCTAACAGAGAATTGAGGAGCCCGTACTGCGGGTGATAGAGGTAGCGCCACACCAGGGCCACGGCCACGAGGGTGGTGACCCAGGGCGCGAAGTAAGCGCTCCGGAAGAAGGCTCGGAGACGAACCAACCGGCTGTGCAGCAGAAGGGCGGCACCGAGGGAGACCAGCACGGAAAGCGGGCCGCCCACCAAGACGTAGTAGAGGGTGTTCCGGAGCGCGGTCCAGAAGAGGGGGTTGGTGGCCAGGTCCCGATAATTCCGGAGGCCGATGAACCGGGTGGTGCCCGGATCGGCGATCGAGTAGAGGTCGAAGTCCGTGAACGAGAGCAGGAGCGCGGCCAGCACCGGCAGCGCGAAGAACACGACAATGAGGCCGAGGGCCGGCGCTACGAAGACCCAGCCGGCCAGGGATCGGGCCCCGAGTGGTGGAGCGGGCTGCCCCATGGCCCTCACCGCCTCCGGCGCGCGACGAGATAGCGGCGCCGCTCGAGCAACCGGTCCACCTCGGCGTCCAGGGCGGCCAGGGCCGCCGCAGCGCTCCTGCCGCCCCGGACCGCCGCCTCGGTCTGGTCCATGATCTTGGTCGTCACCTGCTCCCACTCGGGGATCATCGGGGTCGGCACCGCGCGGGTGAGCTGGATCGCGAACGCGTGGGCCGCGGGATCGCTGATGAGCGGCGCCTGCTCCCACGCCTCTCGCCGCGCCGGCAGGTCGCCGGTGAGCCGGTAAAACCGGAGTTGCTGCTCGGGCCGGGAGAGGAACGCGAGGAGCTGGAGCGCCGCCGCCTTGTGGCGGGAGGTCCGGTAGATCACCAGACTCGAGCCGCCCGCGAGCGAGACCCCCGACGCCGCACCGGTGGGGCCGGGCAGCGGGGCGGTGCCCCAGGCGTCCTGGAGCTCCGGCGGCAGCCGGCGCCGGAACTCCCCCAAGTTCCAGGGGCCGGTGATGTACATGGCGAAGGTACCCCGGGCGAATTCCTGGTAAAGGTTGGCGATCTCGGTGTTGCTCACCGGCGGCGCCAGGCTGTCCCGGTAAAGCGAGAGGAGAAAGCCGAAGGCCTGCGCGAAGCTCGCGTCGCGAAAGGCGCCGTAGCCTCGCGGGGTGATGAGCGGCGAGCCCCGCTGGAGCCCCAGGATCACCGGGGGCTGCCATTCATTGAGCGGGAGGAAAATGGCATAGCGCCCGGTGCCGCCGAGCCGCCGGACCGCGGCCATGGCCTCTCGCCATTCGGCCCAGGTTTCCGGCATCGCCCGGTAGCCGGCCCGGGCTAGCAGGTCCTTCCGGTAAAAGAGCACCCGGGTATCCACGTACCAGGGCACGCCGTAGAGCACCCCGTCCACGATGTTGGTCGCGAGAATGCCGGGGAAATAACTGGAGTCGGCCACGGGCGGCAGCGGCTCGAGGGCGCCTAACGTCACCATCTCCGGAATCCAGGTATTGCCCAGCTGGGCGAGATCTGGGCTCGCGCGGCCGACGTGCGCCGTGAGCAACTTCTCGTGGGCCGCGGTCCAGGGAATTTGCTGGACCTTGACCCGGATGCCGGGATGCTCTCGCTCGAAATCGCGCACCAGCTCCTGCACGACCTCCCCCTCGCGCCCGAAAGCCCAGAACCGGACCACGTCGGCGTCGGGCGCGGAGCAGGCGGCGGCGAGCAGGAGGGCGAAGAGGGACGGGAGGGAAGGCCGCGGCAGTCCGGTTGGGGGAGGCCCCGGGGACCCGGCGCAGGGCGCCGGTCGGGCCCACC
>JBBIMQ010000241.1:0-4727 GCA_037444345.1 Gemmatimonadota bacterium
ACCGAGCTATCTCGCGCGCTGGTTCTCCGCGCTCGAGACCTCTAGTTTTGCGGCCCCGGGTCGCCCCGGGTGTTCTCTTATCGGGCGGTTCGTGGTTCGGCCCAACAATGTCCCAGCACCGCCTTTCAATGCGAGAACGATGCCACGCGGGGGCCGGAGTCAAGCTCCGCCCTGCCCGCCACTTACCGAGGCGTCCCTCAGCCTGCCGCCGCGGCACGACCGCGAAATGCGTGAGGGACGGCGGCGACAGGGGGGGCTCATGAGGCCGCTGCTCAGGGCTGTGCGGCTCCCGGTGATCCCGGGCACGAGCGCCCCGGCGGCCCAACTACCCCCATGGCGCCCCCCCCCCGGCTCGTGGTCGTGCTCGTGGTGGACCAGATGCGGGCCGACTATCTCGATCGCTGGGCCCGGGAGTGGACCGGCGGGTTCCGGCGCTTGCGAGAGGGAGGTCTGGTCTACTCCCAGGGGATGCAGGATCACGCCCTGACCCAGACGGCGCCGGGCCACGCCACGATCCTCTCCGGCCGGTTTCCGGCCCACACCGGGATCGTGGCCAACGCGGTCGGGGTATCGGACCCGCTCGCCCCCCTGGTGCCGGGCCCGGGCCCCGGCGCCTCTCCGCGCCGCTTTGCCGGCACTGCGCTCCTCGACTGGCTCCAGGCCGCGCGACCCGACACCCGGTTCCTTTCGGTGGCGGGCAAGGATCGGAGCGCCATTCTCCTCGTCGGCCGAGCCAGGGGTCCGGTCTTCTGGTATGGCGACGGCCGGTTTGTCACGAGCCGGTATTACAGCGACACGCTCCCGGCCTGGGTCGCGGCGTACAACCGCCGCGGCTGGGGGGCCGCGCTCGCGGGCCGCCACTGGGAGTTGTTGCGCCCTGCCCCGGCCTATCCCGAGGCTGACGGGGAACCGTACGAGGGGGATGGGGGCGAGGCGGTCTTTCCCCACCCGCTGCCGCGCGACCCCGCCCGGGCCGCGCGCGAGCTGTCAGGCTTCCCCTGGCTCGACTCGCTCACCCTCGATTTCGCCCTCGAGGGGGTTCGATCGCTCGGGCTCGGCGCCGGCTCCCGAACCGACCTGCTCGCACTGGGTCTCGCCGCCACCGACGCCATCGGCCACCGCTTCGGGCCCGATTCGCGGGAGCTCCACGACCAGCTCCTCCGGCTGGACCGGTATCTGGGCTGGTTCCTCGACTCGCTGGCCGCTCTCGTGCCGTCCCGCCGGACCGTGCTGGTTTTCACCGGAGACCACGGGGTGACCCCCTTTCCCGAGCGAAGCCGCCGCGAGGGCCGCCCCGCTGGCAGGCTGGGCACTGCCGTGAACAGCCTGGTGAGCCGCACCAACCAACAGATCGCTCCCCGAACCGGGATGCCTGCAGTGCTCAAGACGACGTCGGGGCTCATCTACGGTGACGTGGGTCTCCTCCGGGCCCGCGGGACCGACCCCGACAGCCTGGCGGCCGCGCTGGCCGGGGCGCTGGCGAGGGTCGAGGGTGTCGCTCGGGTGTTCACCCCCGCGACGCTCGGCGCCGCCCCGGCGGAGGACTCGATGGCCGCACGCTGGCGGCGGAGCCTGCCGGAGGGGTTTCCCTGGCTGGTCGGAGCGGTTGCGCGGCCTGGTTACATTTGGTCGGGTTCCGAGCGCTCGACTACCCACGGCACCCCCAACCCTGACGACGTGCTGGTGCCGATCGTGTTCCTCGGCGGCGGTATTCGCCCCGGGCGGGTGGCCCGTCCGGTCCGGACAGTGGACATCGGGCCCACGCTGGCCCGGTTGCTGGGTGTGCGACCGCTGGAGCCGGTTGACGGCGCCGTGCTCGGAGAAGTGGTGCGGGGCCCGAGCCGGTGAGGCTGGCGGTGGGGGGGGCCGGGAGGAGGGCGGGGGCTCCCTCGCTGTGGGCACCAAGCGGACGCCGGCACTCCCCGCCCCCGCCAGGGTCGCGGCGGGCCGGTCATCGAACCCGTGCGCTACCGCGTTGCCGACGATGGACCGATTTCCCGAACTTCCCTGCCACCCTTGCCCACACAACGCGGCGTGCTGCGCCTACGGCACCACGCTGACCGAGGCGGAGGCGGCTGGACTTCGAGCCCGCTACGGAGACCAGGTGGCCTATCGGACCCGCTACGGCGAATGGCGAACCCGAGTGCGCGGGGGCCGCTGCGACTTCTACGACGGACAGGGGTGCCGGATCCACGGCGATCCCCTCTATCCCGCCGTATGCCGCCACTTCCCCTGGACCGACGCGGAGACCGGTGGCCCCTACGAATTCGACCGGACGATCTGCCCGGAGTTCGTGAGGCGGCCGGAGCTGGTAGCGCTCGGCGGGGTGCGCCCCGCCGCCCGCCAGCGAAGCAATCGTCAACCGCAACCGGCTGTAGGGGGTGCCGCGTGAGCCGAGCTGTCGAGCCAGGACGGGGCGGACGAGTGCCGTCGCTGTCCCGGGTTGCCTGCAGCCTGTCCTCCATCCTGTTCCTCGCCGTGACCAGTGCCACCCGGGCCGATGCCCAGTCCGATTCCCTGCTCGAGCGGGCCCGCCGCCTGCTGGAGCGCACCATTCTCGTTGACGGCCACAACGATCTGCCCTGGGAGATCCGGACCAGCCGCGATCACCCGATGGACGTGGCGGCCTACGATCTCCGCGCCCGGACCCCGGGACACACCGATCTGGCTCGCCTGGCGGCGGGACGGGTCGGGGCCCAGTTCTGGTCCATCTACGTCCCGGGCGAGTACCGCGACTCGGGATACGCCCGGGTCCAGCTCGAGCAGTTCGACATCGCGCGGCGCATGATCGCCCGCTACCCCGACCGGCTGATGCCGGCCTACAGCGCGGCGGACATCCTCCGCGCCCGCCGGGAGGGGAAGATCGCCTCGCTCCTCGGCATGGAGGGCGGCCACGTGATCGAGAACTCGCTCGGCGCGCTGCGGTCGTACTATGCGCTGGGTGCCCGGTACCTCACGCTCACCCACAACGTGACGCTGGACTGGGCCGACGCCGCGCTCGACACCGCCCGGCACGGCGGGCTCACCGACTTCGGCCGCGAGGTGGTGCGAGAGATGAACCGGCTGGGCATGCTGGTGGATCTCTCCCACACCTCGCCCGCTACCATGAGCGACGCGCTGGACGTGAGCGAGGCGCCGGTGATCTTCTCGCACTCCGGAGCCCGCGCCCTGGTGGATCACCCCCGGAACGTGCCCGACTCCATCCTCGTCCGGTTGCGGGCCAACGGGGGAGTGGTGATGGTGACGTTCGTGCCGGCGTTCGTCTCCGAGGAAGTTCGCCGTGCGGAGGCGGCGCAGGACAGCGCGCTCGAGGCTCTCCGGGCGGTGGCGGACGAGGAGGAACGCCGCCGCCTGATCCGCGCCTATCGCGAAGCCCACCCGCTGCCGCGCGCCACCCTGGCGCAGGTGGCGGACCACATCGAGCACGTGCGCCGAGTGGCCGGGGTGGAGCACGTCGGCATCGGCAGCGACTTCGACGGCATCGAGCGAGGGCCGGACGGGCTGGAGGACGTTTCGAGCTTCCCCGCCCTCTTCGCCGAACTCTTGCGGCGGGGCTGGAGCGAGGCCGACCTGCGGAAACTCGCGGGCGAGAACCTGCTGCGGGTCTTTCGGGAGGCCGAAGCGGTGGCAGCGCGCCTGAGGGCGGCGAGCCGGTGAGCTCGCGGGGGTCCGGGCCTGCGAGCTAGCCCAGGGCCCCAGCAGTCGGCCGCCCATCCAGGGTCTCCACGAACCCGCTCGGCACCTCGCAAGCCGGCGCTTGCCACTGCCGCCGGCGCCGCAAGAGCGCTGTGCCCGGCGCGGAGGGCCGCTCGCCCTCGCCGCTCAGCGCCTCCGGAAGGCCACCAGCCCGCCCACTACCAGCGCCATCACCCCGAAACTGAACCACTGCACGGCGTAGCTCAGGTGCTGCCCATCGCTCGGCTCGGGCGGCGCGAGCCGCCGGGGCCAGGGCGGCAGCGTGCTGTCAGGCGCCTGGGCGATCGCGAAGCTCCGGATCGGATACGGCAGCCGCGCCGCGATGGTCGCGCGATCGAGCTGGCGGAGCGTCAGCCGGCCCTGCCGCTCGGCGGGCGCGCCACCGTCGGGAGCGCTCGAAATCGGCACCGCATAACCGCGCACCGTGTGCACCCCCGGTTCCCGCAGGCTGTCGAGCTCCACGGTCATCGCGTCGGGCGACGGGACGTAACCTCGGATCACCAGGATGCCCGTGTCGTTCCCGAGCGGAAGCAGCGGGGTGACCACCTTCACCCCCGGTACCCCCCCCTCGCTCCGGTCCCGGAGCACCAGGTCGGCGGCGTGGTCGTAACGGCCGGTCACCTCCACTCGGCGGTCGGCGGCGGGCGCCGCGACGAACCCCGCCAGGCTCGCGGGATCGTCCAGCGAGACGGGCGGCGCTTCCCGCGCCGCGAGCACCGCGCGATTCGCCGCCCGCCGCTCCTCCAATCGAGCGAGCTGCCAGAGGCCGAGCCGGGCGCAGACCAGCGCAGCCGCGACGGCGAGGAGGAAGAACCGCCAGGGACGCTTCGGGGGAGAGATCTCGGGTGACACCGGTGTCTGTGATGGAGGACAGCAGGCCCAGCCCGCTCGCCGAGCCGACGCGCTAACTCACGATTCCAGAACGGGGCGGCCCGGCCCCGGTCACCGGCCCGCCAGTTGCCTTGCGGCCCAGGCGGCGCCCCGGCGCCCCGGCGGCCCGGCGCGGAAGCTAGAGCCCGTCGCCGGCGAGC
>JBBIMQ010000242.1:0-4697 GCA_037444345.1 Gemmatimonadota bacterium
GAGCCGATAGGAGTGAATGCCCGCGGCGAAGCGGTCCACGGCAAGCTCGCGCGGGAATCGCAGGTTCGACAGCCGTCCCACCCGCTGGCCATCCACCCAGAGCACCGCCTCGTTGCCGTAATCCGCCTCGGCGAGGGCAGGGGCCGAGACGCGGAAGCGGGCCCTCACCGGTTCACCGCTCACCGGCCCCGACTCGAAGCCGGTGTCGCCCCGATTGGCGAGATCGTCCCGCAGCGGCTCCGGAAGACAGGCCAGAATTCGGGCCGCCCGCTGAGCGCCGGTGGGATGCTGACTGTCGAACCGGAACGGACCCAGCCGGGTGAAGAAGCGGATGGCCGCCTCGCTCGCCACCCGGGCTCGCTCGCCCGGCTGGCCAGCCGCAAAGCAGTCCGCCTCGAGCTCCATCACCTGGAGGATGGAATCGCGGCGGGCCGGCGAGAGATCGGCGAGCCCCGCGCGGGTGTGGCGGTGGGCGATGTGGCCGTACTCGTGGGCCAGGAGGAACCGCGCCACGTCGGGCCCGTATCGGCGCGCGAGGATGGGGTTGTAGTAGATGACGGGCATCGGCTGGTCCACCAGGGCAATCGCCAGGTCCGGGATGCTGTCGGAGGCGATCTCCTCCACCCCGGGGATGAGATGGAGTCCCTGGGCAGCTACGAGTCTGGCGCCCGGAAGAACTCCGAGCGCCGCCCCGAAGCGGAAGCACCAATGAACGAGCCGCACCAGTGCAATGTGCGGCCCTACCGGCTGGAGCGGCAAGGGAGGGCCAGCGGGCTCGCGCTCCCGCCACCCCTCGGACCCGGGATCTGCCCGGGGGGAGGGTTATCTGACGCAGCGTTGGATGCGCGCCGCCCGCCTGGTGCCGGACGGGTGCTCGCTATCGTGGCTGAAGTCGCCTAACCGGCTGAAGTACGTCACGGCGGCCTCGATGGCCGCAGGATCCCGCCGAGCGAGGATCCGGGCGGCATAGCAATCCGCCTCGAGCTCCTTCTCCTGGAGCAGGCTGTCCCGGACGGTCTTCTCCGCTCTCAGGGCGGAGGAACGTGTGTGGCCATAAGCAATGTGGCCGTACTCGTGGGCCAGGAAGAAGGACCCCAGGGCCGGACCCAGGCGGGTGATCACCACCGGGTTGAAGTAGATCACGGAATGGGCCGAATCGTACACGGCCACCGCCACGTCGCGGAGGTTCGCGTCGGCCACGAGGGTCGCAACCGGCGGAGCCCCGGCCGCGGGAGGCTCGGTCCCCGGCGTGAACAGGGCCGCGAGGCTCACGATTCCCAGCGTGAGTGACCGTGTCATATCTCCATCCTCGGTCCGCGGGACTCCTAAACGCGTGGCGCCCCCGCGTTCTCGCCGTGAACGCGGGGGCGCCGGGCAAAAGCCACCGCCCTCAAACTACGTCCCGCCGCGCTCCTTCAGGGTGCAGCCCAGCCCCCGGCCCTCCGGCCGGTTCTGTCCCACACCGCGACTCCTCCCCGTCCCTCTCCAGCAGGTGCCCAGGGGTGGCTCCTGGTTGAGGTTTGAGGCCGCCTGCGCCGCTTCCCGGGTCATCGGCCAAGCCGTTCTGTCCCACTTGGTCGCTTCTTGTCCCATCCCCTCCCCGCCTGCCCCCGGGAAGCCCTGCATCCCGAGGGATCAATACGCATACCCTGTGCCGCAGGCTTCGCTATCCAGTAAACGCCGGGAACACGGTGACAGTTCCGGGCGGAAATTGCGCCGCCTCAGGCTTGAGTGAGCGTTGCCGCCCGGTCCCCATGTTTCGTTTCCGGCCCCCAGAGGCCCGGGCCGAGACCTGGATCACCAACCTGGAGGAATGCATGCCCCGATTCTCACGCCGAATGTTGCGTCCGAGCTTGCTGTTTGCCCCGCTCCTTCTCGCCCTGGCGGACGCCCGGCCGCCCGCGGCTGGCAACGGGTACATCACCACGTGCGAAGGGATCGGCTGTTACGGGCACAGCAGCCTCTGCTACACCCGCACCGCTCCGGGCGGCAAAGGCTGGGTGGTGACCTGCTACTGGCCGGGATGATTGACCCCATGCCGTCACTGGTCTAGCATTGGGCTCAACCGCCAGGGGCATCCAGGACGGGAGGGTGGAGGGATCTGGCTCGCCGTCCGGATTGAGAAGCACCCTTGGAACCTGACCCGGCTGATACCGGCGGAGGGAGTGCGGTTGGCCCGCTCCCTCCCGGTTGCCCGGAGGGAGCAGCTCAATGACGGCCGTCTCGAGTTCGTCCGGCCGCGCGGTGGCGAGGCCGGCGTCGTTGCAGGAAGCCTTCCCCAACTCGCGCAAGACCTACTTGCCCGGATCCCGCGGGATTCGGGTCCCGATGCGGGAGATCCAGCTCTCGGGCGGGGAGCCTCCGCTCCTGGTGTATGACACCAGCGGGCCCGAGGGGCACGATCCCGCGCACGGGTTGCCGCCGCTCCGGCTCGCCTGGGTGCTGGAGCGCGACGTGGAGCGCGTGGACCGCAGAGCGCCGGACCCCTTGATTCCCGCGTCGCTCGAGCGCCCGGTGTATCGCGGCCGGGGGCCGGTGACCCAGTTGCACTACGCTCGGCGCGGCGAGATCACCCCGGAGATGGAGTTCGCGGCGATCCGGGAGGGAATGGATCCGGAACTCGTGCGGAGCGAGGTGGCGCGGGGCCGGGCAATCATCCCGGCCAACATCAACCACCTCGAGCTCGAGCCGATGGTGATCGGGCGGGCCTTCCATGTGAAGGTGAACGCCAACATCGGGAATTCGGTGGTGACCAGCTCGATCGCCGAGGAGGTCGAGAAGCTCCGGTGGGCCACCCTCTGGGGTGCCGACACCGTGATGGACCTGTCGACCGGGAAAGACATCCACGCGACACGGCAGTGGATCATCCGGAACTCCCCGGTGCCGGTCGGCACGGTGCCGATCTACCAGGCCCTCGAGAAGGTGGGCGGGGTGGCGGAGGATCTCACCTGGGAGGTCTACCGAGACACCCTGATCGAACAGGCCGAGCAGGGCGTGGACTACTTCACGGTGCATGCGGGCGTGCTGCTGGAGTACATCCCGCTCACGGCCAACCGGGTCACCGGGATCGTCTCGCGGGGGGGCTCGATCATCGCCAAGTGGTGCCTGGCGCATCACCGGCAGAATTTCCTCTACACGCGATTCCGGGAGATCTGCGAGATCATGCGGGCCTACGACGTGGCGTTCTCGCTGGGCGACGGGCTGAGACCGGGCTCGATCGCCGACGCGAACGATGCGGCCCAGTTCGCCGAGCTCAAGACTCAGGGCGAGCTCACCCGGATCGCCTGGGAGCACGAGGTGCAGGTGATGAACGAGGGCCCGGGCCACATCCCGATGCACCTGATCCGGGAGAACATGGACCGGCAACTCGAATGGTGCGGCGAGGCGCCCTTCTACACGCTGGGCCCGCTCACCACGGACATCGCACCGGGGTACGACCACATCACGAGCGCGATCGGGGCAGCTCTGATCGCCTGGTACGGCACCGCGCTGCTCTGTTACGTGACTCCCAAGGAGCACCTCGGGCTTCCCAACCGGGACGATGTCAAGGCCGGGGTCATCGCCTACAAGATCGCCGCGCATGCCGCGGATCTCGCCAAGGGACACCCCCGGGCCCGCGCGTGGGACGATGCCTTGTCCTAAGCCAGGTTCGAGTTCCGGTGGGAAGACCAGTTCAACCTGTCGCTGGACCCGGTCACCGCCCGGGCGTTCCACGACGAGACCCTCCCGGCCGAAGGGGCCAAGCTGGCTCATTTCTGCTCCATGTGCGGTCCCAAGTTCTGCTCGATGAAGCTGACCGGAGAGATCCGGGAGCTGGCAGCACGAGGGCTGGAGGAGAAGGCGGCGGAGTTTCGCGCCCGAGGCGGCGAGCTGTACGTTCGCCCGTGACCCGGCGAGCGCTGAGCGGTGCGGTCCTGTTCCGAGAAATCTGGGAGAAGGAGTGGCTCGATATGGTGCATCTGAGTCGGTCTCCGGTGCTGCTGGTGGGTCTGGCCGCGCTGGCCGCCGGCTGCGGGCGGCCGGAGCGAGCGCCCGCGGCCGACACGGTCGCCCCCGGAGTGCCGCCCGCCCCCGTCCGGGCTGCGGTAGCCGAGGGGTTCAGCACGCCGGAGTCGGTGCGCTGGGACGCGGAGCAGGGCGTCTGGTTCGTGTCCAACATTGGCGGTAATCCCACCGTGAAGGACGACAACGGCTTCATCAGCCGGCTCGACCGCGACGGAGCGGTAGACAGCCTTCACTTCGTGGCGGGGGGGAGAAGCGGTGTCACTCTGAACGCGCCCAAGGGGATGGTGCTCCAGGGGGACACGCTGTGGGTGGCGGACATTGACGCGGTGCGCGGATTCGATCGCCACAGCGGCGCGCCGGTCGCCACGGTGGCTTTCGGCCGCGAGGCCCGTTTCCTGAATGACATCGCGGTCGGCCCCGATGGCGCCCTCTACATCACGGATACCGGGGTGGGGTTGGGCCCGGATGGACAGCTCGCGCACACCGGCCCGGATCGGATCTTTGCCCTGAGGGGTCGGAGCGTCTCGGTTGCCGCCGAAGGGCGCTGGCTGGCCGGCCCGAACGGGATCGCCTGGGATTCGGCCGCAGGGCGGTTCGTGATCGTGCCGTTCTTCGGGACGGCGCTGCTGGGCTGGACCCCGGGCCAGGGCAAGGTGGACACGCTGGGAGCCGGACCCGGCAGCCAGGATGGT
>JBBIMQ010000243.1:0-4689 GCA_037444345.1 Gemmatimonadota bacterium
GCACCCGCGTCAAGCCTGTGGGCTCCGACCGCCGGAGCCGGCGCCGAGGCGCCAGTTGACCCGCGGTGCCTCGGTCTCGCAGGGCTCCCCGGGCCAGGGCGCGCGGGAATGGGCTTTCGCCCTCCGGGCGAGACCTCGCGCCCGGCCGCCGCTCGGCCCCGGTGCCAGGGCGGCGAACGGCGGCATCTCGCGGGATCCCGTATCGCGTCGGGGCCTCACCCCTCGGGAGCCGGAGTTCCCCGATGCTCGCTTTCCCCCGGCGGGGCAAGAGCGGCCCGCGGCCCGCGAGCCCAGCCGGCTAGATTTGTGTACCATGTGGATCGGCGTCGAAAACGGCGCGTGGACATGTGCGGGAAGAGGCTGCCTCGCGCCGTCAAGACTCGTTGCTTGGGGAGCGCGGTCCCGCTAGCGTTGTTTCCGGTCGGTCTGCCGTGCTCCTCGCTTCCATCAAGGCAATCGAATCCGCGTGACCTCCTTCTCCCCCGAGCGCTCCGGCTCCACCGACACGCCCACCCTCCCTGCGGAGCGGGCCCGCGGAGCTCCCTGGAGCCAGGAAGCCGAGCAGGCAGTGCTCGGGGCCATGCTGCTGGACCAGGATGCGGCGCTCCGTGCGGTGGAGTTGCTGGACGACACCCTCTTCTACCGCGAGGCGCACCGCCGCCTGTTCCGGGCCATGAAGCGGCTGGTCGAGCGCCGCGTGGTCATTGACCACGTGACCCTGCGGGACGAGCTCCAGCGCACCAACGAGCTCGAATCGGTGGGCGGGGAAGCGTATCTGGGCGAGCTGCTCGATGCCGCGGTGACCACCGCCAACCTCGAGGCCCACGCCGCCATCGTGCGGGAAAAGGCGGTCCTCCGGCAGCTCATCGAGACTTCGACGGCGATCGTCTCTCAGGCCTACCAGGGGAGCATGCCGGCGAGCGACCTGCTCGACGAGGCGGAATCCAAGATCTTCCAGATTTCCCAGTACCACCGGGCCGACGGATTCAGCCGGCTCAAGGAAATGCTCTGGCCCACGATGGAGCGCATCGAAAGGCTCCACGAGCAGGGCAAAACGGTTACCGGCGTCCCCAGCGGCTTCAAAGACTTGGACGACATGACCGCGGGCTTCCAGCCGTCCGATCTGATCATCGTGGCGGCCCGGCCGTCCATGGGAAAGACGGCGTTCTGCCTGAACGTGGCGGCCCACGCGGCGCACGAAGGCACCGGGGTGGCCATCTTCTCGCTGGAGATGTCACGCGAGGCGCTGGTCCAGCGGCTGCTCTGTGCCGAGGCGCGGGTGGATAGCCAGCGGGTGCGGCGGGGCACCCTGTCCGACGCCGACTTCACGCTCCTGGCGCGGGCAGCCGGGGTGCTGGCGAGCTGCCCGATCTGGATAGACGACACCCCGGCCCTCACCCTGCTCGAAATGCGAAGCAAGGCGCGCCGGCTCCGGCTGGAGAACGAGATCGGCCTGGTGGTGGTGGATTACTTGCAGCTCATGCGAAGCCCGGCCTACGCCGACAACCGGGTCCAGGAGATCTCCGACATCTCCCGCTCGCTCAAGGCCCTCGCGCGGGAGCTGGAGCTTCCGGTCATTGCGCTCTCCCAGCTCTCCCGCGCCTCGGAGCAGCGCGGCGGGGAACGGAAGCCCATTCTGTCCGACCTGCGCGACTCCGGGGCGATCGAGCAGGATGCCGACCTCGTGCTGTTCATTCACCGGCCCGAGATGTACGAGGGCCCGGTGGACAAGGACGGCAACAGCCTGGAGGGCAAGGCCGAGCTCATTCTGGCCAAGCACCGGAACGGTCCGACCGGGGTGTTGAACTTGTACTTCCACAAGCAGTTCACGCGGTTCGCGAGCTTCACCGACCGGGAGGAACCGGCGGCATGAAGGAAGGACGGGCGGGTTGAAGGCCAGACCGCGCTCGGTCTACCGCTGCGCCGAGTGCGGCCACGGGCACCCCAAGTGGGTGGGGCGCTGCGAGGGCTGCGGGGCGTGGAACAGCGTGGCCGAAGAGGCGGTGCCCGCGCCGCGGCGGGCGGGCCGCGGGCTGGGGGCGGGGCAGGGGGCGGTGTCCCCTCCCACCCGGCTCCGCGACATCGAGGCTGCGCGACTGATCCGCTGGCGGACCGGGCTCGACGAGCTGGATTTCGTGCTGGGTGGCGGGATCGTCCCGGGCTCGATGAGCCTGGTAGGCGGGGAGCCCGGGATCGGCAAGTCCACGCTTCTGCTCCAGGCCGCGGCCCGGTTGGAAGCCGGCGGGCAGCGAGTACTCTACGCGAGCGGCGAGGAGTCTCCTGATCAGATCCGGCTCCGGGCGGGCCGGCTGCGCGAAGACGCGGGGCCAGTCCACGTGCTGGGCGAAACCCGCCTGGAGGCCATCCTCGAGGCGGCGTCTGGCCTGGGAGCCGAGCTTCTCATCCTCGATTCCATCCAGACCGTCTATACCGATCAGTTGGAGGGCGCCCCCGGCAGCGTGGGCCAGGTGCGGGAATCCGCCGCCCGCCTGATGCGATTCGCGAAAGAGAGCGGGGCTGCCGTGATCGTGGTCGGTCACGTTACCAAGGGGGGCGGGATCGCGGGACCCAAGACCCTGGAGCACATCGTGGACACGGTGCTCTACTTCGAGGGCGAGGCGGCACTCGATTATCGCATGCTCCGCGCCACCAAGAACCGGTTCGGCTCGGTGGACGAGATCGGCGTCTTCTCGATGACCGACCACGGGCTCGAGCCGGTGCCCAACCCCTCGGCCCTCTTTCTCGCCGCTCGCGCGGCCGGCACGAGCGGCAGTGCCGTCACCGCTCTCATGGAAGGCACTCGGCCCGTGCTGGTGGAGGTACAGGCCCTCGCCTCGCGGTCGGGATACGGCACGCCGCAGCGGGTAGCCACCGGGCTGGACCAGAAGCGCCTCGCGGTCCTGCTCGCCGTGCTGGAACGGCGAGGCGGCACCTCGTTCGCCGATCTCGACGTCTTCGTCCAGGTCACCGCCGGGGTCCGGCTCAACGAGCCGGCGGCCGATCTCGCGGTCGCGGCGGCGCTGCTCTCGAGCGTGCTCAACCGGCCGTCTCCGCCGGACGGGCTCTTTCTGGGCGAGATCGGTCTGGGTGGGGAGGTGCGGCCGATCGGGGCGGTGGAGCGCCGGCTGGCGGAAGCGAGCCGACTCGGGTTCCGGCGCGTGTTCGCCTCGGGGCGCACCGCCAGTCCGGGAGCCGGACTCGTGCTGGTCGGCCTGGACCACGTGGAACACCTGGTGCGGACCCTTGCCGCGTGACGTCGGCGTCATCGTGGTGGCCGCCGGCCGGAGCGCTCGGCTGCCCGGAGCCATCCCCAAACAGTTCCGTCCCCTGGCCGGGGTTCCGCTTCTGCTCCGGGCCCTCCGGCCCTTTACCGCGCATCCCGAGGTGGCTCATACGGTGGTCGTGCTGCCGGAGGCCGAGGCCGCTGCCCCGCCCGAGTGGCTGGCGCCGCTCACGGGCGGTACCTTGAGCCTTGCGGCCGGCGGGCCCGAGCGCACCGACTCGGTGGCCCGGGGCCTGGATCGGCTGCCGGAGGGGTGCCTCACGGTGCTGGTGCACGACGGCGCTCGCCCGCTGGTGGACCGTGCCATCATAGACTCGGTCATCGCCACGGCCCGGGAAGGAGTAGGTGCCGTGCCCGCCATTCCGGTGCCTGACACCATCAAGGAAACGAGCGGTGCGGTGGGGGGCAGGGTGGTGCGGACCGTTCCGCGGGATCGGCTCTGGCGGGCTCAGACGCCGCAAGGCTTTCCCCGCTCGGTGCTGGAGCGCGCCTACGCCGAGGCCCGCGCCCGGGGGGAGACCGCCAGCGATGACGCGGCGCTGGTCGAACAGCTCGGCGTCGAGGTCCGGGTGGTGCCGGGCAGCGTGCGGAATCTCAAGGTCACCACCGAGGAGGACTGGGCGGTGGTCCAGGCCTTGGTGGAAACCTCCGAACGGCGGTGAACGGATTACTGTTCACAGCATGCGGATTCTCCTCGTCTGCACCGGGAACACCTGCCGCAGCCCGCTGGCCGAGGCCCTGCTCAAACGCGACCTCGCCGAACGGGGGGTGGAGGGCGTCGAGGTTGCCTCGGCCGGAACCGGGGCCTGGGACGGCGCCCCGGCCAGCGACGGGGCCTACCTGGTGGGCCTGGAGCACGGGCTGGATCTCTCCGCGCATCGCGCCCGGCCGCTGACGCGCGAGCTGGTGCAGGGGGCGGATCTGATCCTCACGATGGCCCGCCACCATCGCGCGCGGGTGGAGGAACTGGGTGGTGGCGGCAAGACCTTCCTCCTGGGGGAGTACGCGGGGAAGGGTGAACCCGCCAGCGAGGTGCGGGACCCGTTCGGGGGTGACCTCGAGGGATACCGCGAAACGCTGGACGAGCTCCTCGCAATCACCGGCGCGGTGGCCGATCGCCTGGCGCGAGAGCGTTCTCGTGATCCGCGGTAGCACCCGCGTCTTCGCTGTGCTGGGCGATCCGGTCGCCCACTCGCTCTCCCCCGCGATGCACAACGCGGCCTTTCGGGCGCTGGGGCTGGACGCCGTCTACGTGGCGCTCCGGACCCGGGCCGCCGACGTGGGCGATCTGATCCGGGCGCTCGGCACCCTCGGTGACGATCCGTCGATCCAGGGGCGCGCCGCCGAGCTGTACGCGGCGCACGTGGCCGGGCGCGCGGCGGTCGACCCGAACGTGCTGCCCGCCC
>JBBIMQ010000244.1:0-4658 GCA_037444345.1 Gemmatimonadota bacterium
ATCTCGCCAAGCTGGGCGAGACGCTGCTCCACTCCTCCTGGATGGTGGTGCTGATCGCCGTCCCCATCCTCACCGCCTACGGCCTGGTGTTCGATGGCGGGTATCTCTTCCCGCTGGTCGCGGCGGTGCTGCTGGTGCCCTACTTCGTGCTCCCGGCCGTGGTGGGGTCGGCGCTCACCCTGGTCCTGGTGAACATCTTCCCCGCCCGGCGGACCCGCGATCTGCTGAGCCTGATCGCCATCGGGGCGGTGGGCGGGCTGGTCCTGCTCTTCCGGCTGATCCGGCCGGAGCGGCTGGCCCGCCCGGAGGGGGTGCGGAGCCTGGTGGATTACCTGGCCGCCCTTCAGGCTCCCACCAGCCCCTTCCTGCCCAGCGAGTGGGTGACGCAGGCCGTCATGAACTGGTTCACCCGGGTGGCGGATCCGCTGCCGATCGTGCTGCTCTGGACCACGGCACCCGCGTTCGTGGTGCTGGGAGCGGCACTGCACTGGAAGCTCTATCCCGACGGATTCTCCAAGGCCCAGGAGGGCGCCGAGCGGTTCCTGCGGGCCCGGCGCTGGTCGGGCCTCACCGCAGCGCTGTTCGGACACGTGCCTCCCGCCCGGCGGGAGTTCGTGCTCAAGGATCTCCGGCTCTTCTTCCGCGACACCACCCAGTGGAGCCAGCTCATCCTGCTCGCCGTGCTGCTGGTGGTGTACGTGTTCAACATCCGGTCGCTTCCCCTGTTTCAGGGGGAACGGGTGCCGATGTTTCTGGTGACGCTGGTCGTGTTTCTCAACCTGGGCCTGGCCGGTTTCGTGCTGGCCGCCATTGCCGCGCGGTTCGTCTTCCCGGCCGTGTCGCTGGAGGGGAGGCAGATGTGGTTGCTCCGCTCGAGCCCGCTCGATCTGCGGGCGCTGCTCTGGAGCAAGTACTGGACGGGCACGATTCCGCTCCTCGTCCTGGCCGTGCTGATCACGTTCGTGACCAACGCGCTGTTGCAGGCCACGCCGTTCATGATGTGGCTCACGCTGGGCACGATTGTCCTGCTCACCTTCGCGTTGAGCGCGCTCGCGCTGGGGTTCGGCGCGCTCTACCCGCGCTTCGAGACCGAGAACGCCGCCCAGATCCCGACCAGTTTCGGCGGGCTGGTGTACATGATGACGGCGTTCGTTCTCCTGGGCGTGGTGATCGTGCTCGAGGCGGCGCCGGTGATGCTGCACCTCCGTTCCCAGTTCTGGACCGCCGATCCCCCTCCGCTCTCGCGGACCGCGGTGTGGCTCGCCCTGGTCGCCGCGATCTGCCTGGCGGCGACTCTCGTGCCGCTCCGGATGGGACTCCGCCGGCTGGAGCGGATGGAGTTCTAGGCGGCGGGCAGCGAGGGGGTTGCGATCGAGCCCGCCCGCCGCATCCGTTGCCGCCCTGCCTGCATGTTTGGGGAGGCCCCATGCGTACCACCCTTTCTGCCAGCCTGGTCCTCGCGCTCCTCGCCTGCACCCGGCCGCCCGCGGCCCCGTTCGCGGGGCTCCGCTGGATGGACCTGAGCCACGACTTCTCCAGCGAGACCATCTACTGGCCCACCGCCCGATCGTTTCAACTGGAGGTCGTCTCGGCCGAGCGGACGCCGGCGGGGTACTACTACGCGGCCAACAACTTCTGCGCAGCGGAGCACGGCGGGACCCACCTCGACGCGCCGGTCCACTTCGCCGAGGGGCAGTGGACGGCTGATCAGATCCCGCTGGAGCGCCTGATCGGCCCGGCCGTGGTGGTGGGCGTCGAGGCCCGCACCGAGGGCAACCCCGACTACCAGGTCTCGGTGGAGGACTTTCGGGCCTGGGAGGCTGTCCACGGGCGCCTGCCTGACGGAGCCATCGTCCTGGTGCGGACCGGGTGGGGACGCTTCTGGCCCGACCGGGCCCGCTATCTGGGGACCGCCCGGACCGGCCCCGAGGCGGTGCCGGAACTCCGGTTCCCCGGCTTTGACCCGGCGGCGGCCGGCTGGCTGGTCGCCGAACGGCACCCGCACGCGGTGGGGATCGACACTCCGAGCCTGGACTACGGCCAGTCGAAGGGGTTCGAAACCCATCAGGTCCTCTTCTCGGCGAACGTCCCCGGTTTCGAGAATCTGGCCCATCTCGACAGTCTCCCCCCGACCGGCGCCTTCGTGGTGGCGCTGCCGATGAAGATCCGGGGCGGAAGCGGAGGGCCGCTCCGGATCGTCGCTGCGGTGGCAACCGGCGAGTCCGGGCGCCGGTAACCCGCAAGCGGCCCGGTTCGCTCGCCGACCCGGGGAGCGCCCCCCCCCGGCGAGCTCGGGGCCGCGCCGGCTGCTTCCCCGGGCCGGTCGCTCTCTCCGAGACGGTGGCCACGCCGCCCCGAGCGTTCCCTGGCACGTCGCCAGCCCGCGCCCGGCCGCTCAGTTGCCGGTTTTTTGAGCCTGCCCGCGTAAATCAGGCGCGGGGCCGGCGCAGGGCGCCGCCTACCTTGGGGCCACGTTCCATCACCCGCGCGCTCCGGCGCGCAACCCCCAAGGAGGAGGTCCTCCATGCGAGTCCCCAAGGCGCTTTTCGTGTTCGCCCTGACGGTGCTGGCCGGTCTGGCCGGCGGCGGGGCGCTCCGGCCGGCGGAGGCCCAGAAGCTCCCGGTCGACTGCTCCGGTCGAGCCAGCCTCTGCTACGAGTACTCCCGCTGCACCGAGGGCACCGTCCGGTGCACGGAATGGCCGGTCACGTACTGGTACTGGTACCGCTGACACGCCCCCACCCTGCTTCCCTGGAGGTCCCATGCAGATCCATGGCACCCTGGCCGGCCGGGCGATCCGGGGCGTGTTCCTCGCCGCCTTTCTCGCCGGGTTGGCCGCCGCTCGCACCCCGCTTCAGGCCATGAAGCAGTTCCCGTCGCAGCCCCCGCCGCCGGAACCGAACTGCGCCAACGGCACCTTGCTCTGCCGGGTCGTGAGCACCTGCATCGCCGGGTATTTCGACAACGCGGGCAAGTGCACGAGCGGGAACGTGTTCTCCATCTACTACTACTACCGTGATACCTGATCGGGGGCCGTTCGCGGGCCGAGCCGGGGCCTGGCTCCGGCTCGCCGCGATCGGTGCGGCGGGTCTCTTGAGCGGCACGCTGGTGGCCGCCGCCATCCGATCACCGTCCTCCCCCACCCGGCTGGTACGCGAGGTCCTGGCGGAGGTTGGCGCCTCGGACCGGAGGGGGTTCACGGTGCTGTTCGTGTTCCGGCCTGACGAGTGCCCCGCGGAGTTCCGGGTGATCCGACGGCTCGCGGGAGTGGCGGAGCGAGGTCCCATCCGGGTGGTGGGTGTGCTGGTAAGCGAGGCGGGCCGCTTCCGCGACTGGCGCGAGCTGGTTCGGGCGAACCGGATCAGCTTCCCGGTGGTGCGCCGCTCGCCCCGGTACGGGCGGGACCTGGCGGCCGCCCTCGGGATGCGCAAAAGTCCTTTTCTGGTGGTGACGGCACGCGGCGGCGAGGTGGTGGTCGCTGCGGGGCCGGCCTCGGATCGGCGGTTGCTGGCACTCCTCGACAGCCTGCCCGGCCGGGTCCCTCGGGTCGCGGCAGCACCGGCGATCGCACCCTACCCCGGAGGTTATGGCCATGTCCCGGCTGCCCTGTCTCTCGGTGTTTTTCCTGTTCGGTCTCGCGGCCGGTTGCCGCGACCGCCCGGCGGAGGTGGTCTTTCCCCCTGAGGGAATCCCGATCGCCGACTCGGCCAGCACCATGGAGCGCCGCTGGCACGAGTGGCGCCTGGAGCCGGTCTGGTCGCTGGGCGGCCGCTCGGAGCGGGACACCGCCCTGCTCGATCCCTACCTCTACGCCGCGGCGGGAGACCGGCTGCTCGTGGTCGAGGGGGACCAGCGAGTCCTCTGTTTCGGGCCGGACGGCGCCCGGCGATGGGAGTTCGGCGGGGTGGGCGGCGGGCCCAAGGAATTTCGCAACATTCGCGACGTCAAGCCGGGGCCGGGGGGGCGGATCTACCTCAACGACACCGGCAACCGCCGGATCACGATCCTCACGCTCGAGGGCAAGCTGGAGCGGATCATCCCGGTCCGCGACGCCCCGCACTCGGAGCGGGTGGTGCCGCTGGCCGACCCCGGACGCATCCTCCTGGTTCCCTTGCCCGCCGTACTGAGGAAGGACCTGGTCCTGATTGACGCCTCGGGCGCCACCGTGGCGGTGGATTCCCTGCCCTGGCCTGCCTATCGCGAGCTCAACGATTTCTCCCGCCAGCAGGTCACCGCCTCCGACGCTCTCGAGCCTGACCGCTGGGTCATGGGGCTGGTCCACGGCAACGGGTGGTTCGTTTTCGATGCCAGCGGGCCGCGGTCAGGGCGTCGGTTCTTCATCGAGCCCACGGAGTTCCCGGCCTTCGTGCAGGAGAACTTCGCCGACGGCTCGTTCGCCCGAAAGATGGTGTGGACCGAACCGGCGGCGCAGGGCATCTGGCTGGTGGGTGACACGGTCTTCGTCCGGTTCGGCGGGAAGGGTCCCCGCGCCGGCCACCAGCTCGATCTCTATAGCTGGGCTTCGGGGAACTACCTGGCGTCGGTGCCGCTGCCGGAGGAGACGGCGCCCGTGGCGCTCGCGCCCGGCTGGGTGTACCTGGCGGGCTCCGAGCCTGCTCCCTGGATCCGCGCTTACCGCCGGAGCGAGCCGGCGGACA
>JBBIMQ010000245.1:0-4622 GCA_037444345.1 Gemmatimonadota bacterium
GAACGCGGCCGGCCCACCGTGTTCGACTACGTGGGCCGGGAGCCAGGTCTCACCTATGTCGGGCGGCTGGACATCAATACCAGCGGGTTGTTGCTCCTCACCACGGACGGGGACGCGGTGCACCGGCTCACCCATCCGCGCTACCGGATCGCGCGGCGCTACACCGCGCTGGTCCACGGGCTCGGACCGGCCGAGATCGAGGCGGCCCTGCGGCGGCCCGTGGCGGTGGACGGCCGTCGGGTGGAGGTGCTGCGGGCCAGTGTGCGCCCCGGGCGCGAGGGGCGGAGCATTCTTGACCTGACACTGGCGGAGGGTCGCAACCGAATCGTCCGGCGATGGTGCGAGGCGGTGGGGCTCCGGGTGGACCGCCTGGCCCGGCTCTCGTACGGTCCGGTCCGGCTCGGCGATCTCCCGCCCGGGAAGTGGCGGGAGCTGAGCCCGAGGGAGGAGGCTGCGCTCTACCGCCTGATCGGGGGCCGACCCTCGCACGCCGGGCCGCGGGGGCGTCCGTGATCCCGATCACGGAGCGGGCCAGCCCTCCAACTGCGGCGGGGGATGGGGCTACTTTGGTACCCGAGGAGGGCGCCGGCCCCGGTAGCCAGCCTTCGCCGGCCGCGACCCATTCGCCGGCGCCCGAAACCGGCCACCTGAGATCCGAGACCCGATGAGCGCCCGTCCATCCCTTGCGACCCGCGCGGTTGATGCCGCGCCGCTCCAGGCCGTCGTGGTCGAGGTCGGCAAGCGGATCGTCGGGCAGGAGATGATGATCGAACGGCTGCTGGTGGGCCTGCTCACCGGCGGCCACATCCTGCTCGAAGGCGTGCCCGGCCTGGCGAAGACGCTCGCCGTCCGGACCCTGGCCGAGATCATCGAGGCGAGCTTCTCCCGCATCCAGTTCACGCCCGACCTCCTGCCGGCCGACCTGATCGGCACCATGGTTTTCGACCAGAAGTCGCAAGACTTCCGGGTCAAGCAGGGCCCGATCTTCGCGCAGATCATCCTCGCGGACGAGATCAACCGGGCGCCGGCCAAGGTGCAGGCCGCGCTGCTCGAGGCAATGCAGGAAAAGCAGGTGACGATCGGCGGCACCAGCTATGCGCTGGAAGAGCCGTTCCTCGTGCTGGCCACCCAGAATCCGATCGAGAGCGAGGGGACCTATCCGCTGCCGGAAGCTCAGCTCGACCGATTCATGCTCAAGGTGCGAGTGACCTATCCCAGCCGGGACCAGGAAAAGGAAGTCCTGGCCCGCCGGAGCGGGCTGAACGAGACCCCGGTGCGCCGCTTGCTGGATCCCGCGACCATCCTCGCGCTCCGGGAGAGTATCGCGGGGCTCTATCTGGATCAGAAGGTGGCGGACTACATCGTGGATCTGGTCCGCGCCACCCGCGACCCGTCGGCGGTGGGGCTCTCGTCCTTGAAGCCGCTGGTGGCCTTCGGGGCCTCGCCCCGCGCGTCCATCGCCCTGGCCCAGGCGGCGCGGGCCCACGCGTATCTGCGGGGCCGGGGTTACGTGATTCCGGAGGACGTCCGCGCGCTCGCGCTCGACGTGCTGCGACACCGGGTCCTGCTCACCTTCGAGGCCGAGGCCGAGGAGATTGACAGCGACCAGGTGGTCACCCGGATCCTGGACGCGGTGCCCGTCCCGTGAGCCCGTGACCAGGAGGCGCCTGCCTGCCTGAGCGTCGGATCCCCGCTCGCCCTCGCCTATGCCTCCGATCTCTCCCGAAGTTCTCAAGCAGGTCAAAGCCATCGAGCTGCGGTCCCGCGGGCTGGTGTCCTCGCTGTTTGTGGGCGAATACCGGTCCGTCTTCCGGGGGCAGGGGATGGAGTTCGCCGAGGTCAGGGCCTACGAACTCGGCGACGACTACCGCGCGATCGACTGGAACGTGTCGGCGCGGCTGGGGCATCCCTACGTGAAGACGTTCACCGAGGAGCGGGAGCTGACCCTGCTCCTGGTGGTGGACCAGTCGGGATCCACCCGCTTCGGAAGCCCCCGGACCAAGGCAGGGCTCGCCGTCGAGGTGGCGGCGGTGCTGGCCCTCGCAGCGGCCAACCACAATGACCGGGTGGGTGCCTTGCTCTTCGCCGATCAGGTGGAGCGGGTGGTGCCGCCCAAGAAGGGCCGCAAGCACGCGCTCCGGGTGATCCGGGATCTGGTGGCGTTCGCGCCGGCGGGGAGGCGCACCAATCTGGCGGGGGCGTTGCGTTACGGGAGCGACCTGCTCCGGCACCGGAGCATCGTGGTGGTCCTGTCGGACTTCCTGGCCCAGGGGTGGGAGCAGCCGCTCCGCCGCCTCGCGGTTCACAACGACGTGGTGGCCATCGTGATCGAGGATCCGCGGGAGGTGGAGGTCCCCGACGCGGGCTGGATCGAACTGGAGGACGCGGAAACGGGGCAGCGCTTGTTGGTGATCGATAGCGGCGATCGCCTGACGCGGGGACGGCTGCGGGCGTTGGCCGAGCGGCGGCGGGAGGAGCGGGCCCGGATGCTCTCGGCCGCCGGGGTGGACCAGGTGCTGCTCAGCACGCGGGGCGACTACGCCTCGCCGCTGCGCCAGGCGTTCGCCCGCCGAGCCCGGCGACTGCGGCGATGATTGGCGCTCTGCTGCTGGCCGCGCTCCAGGGAACGCCCACGGTGGGCGACACGATCTGGCTCGAGCGCCGGGTACCGGCGGCCCCTGGCACCGAGGTGCGGGCGGCGCCGTGGAGTCCCGCCGGGGACCTGGAGCTGATCGGGCGGCCCGTGATCCGGCGCGAAGGGAGCGAGGTGGTCGTGGCCTACCCCGCGGCGGCGTGGCGGCCCGGCACGCACCTGCTAGACCTTCCCGGACCCATCCTGATCCGCCCGGACGGGCGGAGCGACTCGCTCCCGCCGGAGCGGCGGATCGTCGAGGTGGCGAGCGTGCTCCCGGCGGGGCGCGATCCCGCCCGGCTGCCAGTGCAGCCGCCCGCCCGGATTCTTCCCCGGTCGGTGACCAGCCCGCTTCCGGTGCTCATCCTGGTCCCGCTGGCCGCGATCCTGTTCGGCGGGCTCGTGTGGTTCCGGGGCCGCCGGGGACCACCGGTTCCGCCGGTGGCAGGGGCGGCGCCGGTGCTGGCGCCGGTCGAGGTGGCGAGCTGGATCGAGGCCGGGGAGCTCCGAGCGGTGGCTGCCCTCGCCGCCCGCGAGATCCGGCAGGTCTTGGCGCGGCTGGTCCCCGCTGCCCAGCCCGGGCTCGATTCCCGGCGGCTCGGGGTCGTGCTGGCCGAGCACCGGCCCACCTGGCCGGTCGCGGCGATCACGGCCACCCTCCTCGAGCTGGAGCGGACTGCCTACGGTGACGCCGAACCCGAGGATGCCCTGGAACTCTTCGAGCGGGCGCGCGACCTGACCGAGAGCCTCACCCGGAGCGCCGCATGAGTTTCGCCCGGCCGTGGCTGCTCCTCCTGCTTCCCGTGCTGGCGTTCTGGTGGTGGCGCCGCCGCCGCCCGACGTCCGCCGCGCCCTACAGCGACCTCGGACTGCTCAGCCTGCTCCGCGCCCGCGTCTGGCTCGGACGTTTGCCGCTCGCCTGCCGGATCGCGACGGTGCTGGCCTGGACCGTGGCGGCGGCCGGGCCGCGACTGGGCGGAGCGCAGGTCGAAAGCCGGCGCGAGGGGATCGCGATCGTGATCGCGGTGGGTATCTCGAGCAGCATGCTGGCCGAGGATTTCGCGCCCTCCAACCGGATGGAAGTCGCCAAGCAGCAGGCCATCGCTTTCGTGCACGGCCGATCCTCGGACCGGATCGGCGTGGTGGCATTCGCGGGCGAGGCGCTCACCCAGGTGCCGATCACGGTGGACTACGCGGTCGTGGAGCGGGCCCTCAGCGATCTCCGCATCGGCATGCTGGAGGATGGCACCGCCATCGGCACCGGCCTCGCCACGGCGATCAGCCGCCTGCGGGCGGCGCCCGGCAAGTCGAAGGTGATTCTCCTGCTCACCGACGGGGAGAACAACCGCGGCACCGTGGACCCGCGCACCGCCGCCGCTGCCGCCCAGGCCTTGGGCATCCGGGTGTACACGATCGGGGTGGGCACCGAGGGCGAAGCGCCCATCCCGACGGGGCGGGGGGCGTCGGGCTTTCGCTACGAGGTGCTCCCGGTGCGGATTGACGAGGCCCTGCTTCGCGACATCGCCGCCACGACCGGCGGCCGGTATTTCCGGGCCAAGGACAGCGAGGCGCTGAACCGGATCTTCCGGCAGATTGACGGGCTGGAAAAGACCCCGATCCATGTGACCCGCTACGTGAAGTATGACGAGATCGGCAAGCCGCTCGTGCTGCTCGGCCTCCTGGCGCTGGGGCTGGAGCTGCTGCTCAGTGCCACCCTCGTGGTGAGGGTGCCCTGAGGAGGACCCCGGGCCCATGAGCTTCGACGCCCCCGTGCTCCTGGCGCTCGCGCCGCTCGTCGGGCTGCTGGTTGGCGGGCTGGCCTGGCTGGCGCGCCGCCGCCGGCTCCACCGCGCCGCGGCGTGGTCCGCGGAGCTCGGGGAGGAAGCCCGCCGGAGCTTCCGCCTCGGCCCGCTCCTGCTCGGACTCGCGGGGCTGGCGGCGACCGTGGCCCTCGCAGGCCCGCGTGGGGGCCAGGTTACCATCAAGACCG
>JBBIMQ010000246.1:0-654 GCA_037444345.1 Gemmatimonadota bacterium
CCGCCAGCGCCCAGAAGCCGTTCCAGGTTGTCGAGGCCGAGAGCAACTTCACGCTGCTCGAATACGCCAACGTCCACCGCGGCGTGCATACCTTGAGCCAGCGGGCCACGGCGGCGTACGATCTCGCTCGCGAGGAGGTGCGGCACTTCCTGAACGCGGCAGAGCCGGCCGAAATCGTCTTCACCTCCGGGACCACGGCCGCCATCAACCTGGTGGCCCAGAGCTATGGCCGGTCGGTTCTGGGGCCCGGCGACGAGATCGTGCTCTCGGAGATGGAACATCACTCCAACATCGTCCCCTGGCAGCTCGTGGCCGAACAAACGGGAGCGAGGATCCGGGTCATTCCGGTGACCGAGCCAGGCGAGCTGGACCTGGACGCGCTGGAGCGGCTGCTCTCTTCCCGCACCCGCCTGGTGGCGGTAGCCCACGTCTCCAACGTGCTTGGCACCGTGAATCCGGTCCGCCGCATCGCCGAGCTGGTCCACGCCCGCGGGGCGGTGCTGCTGGTGGACGGGGCCCAGGCGGTGCCCCACCTCAAGGTGGACGTCCAGGCTCTGGACTGTGACTTCTACGCGGCCTCGGGGCACAAGATGTACGGCCCGACCGGGATCGGCTTCCTCTACGGCCGGCGCGCCTTGCTCGAGGCGATGCCGC
>JBBIMQ010000246.1:664-4582 GCA_037444345.1 Gemmatimonadota bacterium
GGGCTTCGGGGCGGGCGGGCGCGCGGGGCGCGGGGGGCGGCCGCGGGGGCGGGGGGGGGGGGGCATGATCGCGAGCGTGACGTTCGAGGGAACGTCCTACGCCCCCGTCCCGGCGCGCTTCGAGGCCGGTACTCCCCCGATTTGCCAGGCCGTTGGCCTGGCGGAAGCCATCCGCTATCTCCGGGCGCTCCGCTGGGAGGACGTGCTCGAGCACGAGGCGGACCTGCTCCGCTACGCCACCGATCAGGTCGGCGCGATTCCGGGGGTCCGCATCATTGGCACAGCTCCGGAGAAGGCCGGCGTGCTCTCGTTCACCCTGGAAGGCGTCCACCCCCACGACGCCGGCACCGTGCTCGACCTGCACGGGGTGGCGGTGCGATCGAGCCACCATTGCGCGCAACCGCTCATGCAGCGGTACGGAATCCCGGGCACCGTGCGGGCGTCGTTCGGCATCTACAACACCCGCGAAGAAGTGGATGTCCTGGTCACGGCCCTGGTCGAGGCGCGGAGGTTGTTCCACTGATGGCCCAGGCCAGCGAGCTCTACCAGGAGCTGATCCTCGAACACAACCGGTCCCCCCGGAATTTCCACGCGATGGAATCGCCCGATCGGGAGGCTCAAGGGTACAATCCGCTCTGCGGCGACCGGCTGACGGTGCAGCTCAAGCTGGCCGGCGACCGGATCGCCGACGTCAGTTTCCAGGGCTCGGGGTGCGCGATCTCCAAGGCTTCGGCCTCCCTCATGACCGTGGCGGTGAAGGGCCGGAGCGCCGCGGAGGCCCGGCGCATGGCCGAGAGCTTCCAGCGCCTCGTCACCGGCCGGGGCGGCCCGGCCGACGACCTGCCACCCCGGCTCGCCGCGTTTGCCGGGGTCCGCGAGTTCCCCATGCGAGTGAAGTGCGCCACCCTCTCCTGGCACGCGCTCAAGGCCGCGCTGAGTGGAGAAGGGACCCAAGTGTCAACCGAGTGACCGCGCCGCGCGGCGCGAAGGACCTACCTGGAGGAGTTGCTCGATGCCCTATGATCCCCGTTTGGTTCAGCCCATGCGCGAGGAAATGGTTCGCATGGGAGCCCGCGAGCTGAGGACCGTCGCCGAGGTGGACCAGGCGCTGGGCGACCTGAAAGGAACCGCGCTCGTGTTCGTCAACTCGGTGTGCGGCTGCGCGGCGGGCAGCGCCCGGCCCGGTCTCGCCCTCGCGCTCCGGCACTCCAACCGGCCCCAGCAGGTCTTCACCGTATTCGCCGGCCAGGACCTGGAGGCCACCGCGCGAGCCCGGCAGTACTTCGCCGAATACGCCCCGAGCTCGCCCTCCGTGGCCCTGCTCAGGGACGGCGAAGTGGTACACTTCATTCACCGCCACATGATCGAAGGGAAGAGTCCCCAGGAGGTGGCGCAGCAACTGGTCGCGGCGTTCGACAAACATTGCGCCACCTCGACCGTATGAGCGCTCCCGAAACCGGTGCTGTCTTCCACCCGGGGCACTCGGAACTGCACGGCGTCACCGTGGTTCTGGAGACCCGGGACGGGACCTTGTACGTGGGGCGATATCACGAGCTGACCCCGGCCGGGGTCCTTCTCCACGACGTGGCCGAGCATCGCCCGCGACCGGGGGAGCTGGACCGGGACGAATTCATCCGCCGCACCCTCGAGTTCGGGGTGCGGGCCCGCTACCCGCACTTGGTGGTCCCGGGGCCGGATGTGCGCCGAGTGACTCGGTTGGTGGAATGGGGGGCCGCCAGCTAGTGGGCGCTAGGGCCAGACCTGCTCGCCGTTCTCGTCAATCAGTGTGATGGCGTCAACGGGGCAGGCGCGCGCGGCGTCCAGAATCCGCTTGTCCTTGGCCCCCTCCGGGTCAATCACGACGCACAGCTCCTCGTCGTCCAGCTCGAACACTCCCGGGGCGAGGGAGACACACTCGGCGTTTCCTTCGCACAGCTCACGATTGACGATGATCTCGTACGGCATCGCTCCGCAATTATAGACGCGGCGCGCCACTGCGCCAGAGCGGCCCTGCCTCCCGCCTCCGCCTCCCGACCCCCCCCCCGTGAGCCGGCCTCCCTCTACCCTTGCCCCCGAGACGGGTGGCCCCCCGGGGCCCTTCCCCTGTTGCGATTTCCACCATATTTGCTCGGCCCTTCCCCCCGAAACCCGGGACTGCCTCCACCGTATGGCGGTCTCCCAGAACGGAGGTGGGTGAGTGCCCGCTCCAGTCGCCCGGCTCGATCAGGTCACCAAGCGCTACGGTGGTCACCGGGCGGTCCACGCCCTGTCGCTGGAAGTGCCCTCCGGCGTGATCTTCGGCCTGCTCGGCCCCAACGGGGCCGGAAAGACCACCACCATCCGGATCCTGCTCGATATCCTCCGGCCGGACGAGGGGTCGGTTACCCTGTTCGGGAGCGCAGCTGGTGGCCGTGCCCACGCGGCCCGCATCGGCTACCTGCCGGAGGAACGGGGACTCTACCCGAAGATGCGGGTGCTCGATCACCTGGCCTTCCTCGGCGAGGCCAAGGGCCTCTCCCGCTGGGAGGCTCGCCAGCGCGCGAAACGCTGGCTGGAGCGCCTGGGTCTGGGAGGCTGGATGCAGCGCAAGGTGCAGGAGCTGTCGAAGGGCATGCAGCAGAAGGTCCAGTTCGCCGGGGCACTGCAACACGATCCGGAGCTGGTGATCCTCGACGAACCGTTCAGCGGGCTCGACCCGGTGAACAGCCGGCTCATGCGAGACATTGTGGTCGAGATCGCGCGCGCGGGCCGCACGGTGCTCTTCTCCACCCACATCATGGAGCACGCGGAGCAGATGTGCGACCGGGTGGCCATCATCGCCCGGGGAGAGAAGCTGGTGGACGGGCCGCTGAGCGAGGTCAAGCGAGCCTTCGGCCACCGGCATGTGGCCCTCGGTTTCACGCGCAACCCAGCGGCGGCGCAACGCGTCCTGGCCGACCGGAGCCTGGTCGCTCGGGCCCAGGATTACGGGGCCGCAGCCGAGGTGCAGTTGGCCCCGGGGGCAGAGCCGGAGCGGTTGCTCGAGGCCCTGGTGGCGGCAGGGGTGGGGCTCTCCCGCTTCGAGGTCGTGGAACCCTCTCTGCAGTCCATCTTCGTCGCCAAGGTCGGCCTCGAGGCGGCCGAGCCGGCGATCTCGGAGGCCCCATGACCAAGTTGCTCGCGATCGTCCGGCGTGAGTATCTCGAGCGGGTCCGCACTCGCTCGTTCATCATCGGGACCTTCCTGGTCCCCCTGCTGATGGGCGGGTTTGCCTACCTGCCGCAGCTCCTGATGCGGCGGGAGACGGGGGCCCGCCGGATCGTGGTGCTCGATGCCACCACCGGGGGCCAGGGGGAGCGGATTGCTCGGGCCCTCGCCGCCGCGCGCCGGGGCGACGCACCCGATGCTCCGGCCCGTTTCGTGGTCGAGCGACAGGAAGCGGCGGGGCGAATCGAGCCGCTCCGTGACTCGGTCGTGGGGCTCATCGGCCTGAGACAGGGTCCAGCAGGGGCGCCGGATGGCCTTCTAGTTCTGACCGACGAGGCGATCGCCACCGGCAAGGTGACCTACCTGGGGTCCAATGTGACGAGCATCCGGGACATGAGAGTCCTGGACCAGGTACTGGAGCCGGCCCTCCGCCGCGAACGGCTCCAGCGGCAGGGCGCAACCCCCGCAATCGTCGAGGCTGCGGCCCTCCCCCTCGAACTCGAGGCCGTCAAGGTCACCGAAGGACGACTGACCGGCCAGAGCGCCGAGGCCTCGTTCTGGGTTGCTTATGTCGTGAACCTGGTCATGTACCTGGCCCTGCTGGTGTATGGCCTGCAGGTCATGGGCGCGGTCGTCGAGGAGAAGACCAATCGCATCGTCGAGGTTCTGATTTCCAGCGTCACCCCGTTCCAGCTGCTGCTCGGCAAGGTGATCGGGGTGGGAGCAGTTGGC
>JBBIMQ010000247.1:0-4561 GCA_037444345.1 Gemmatimonadota bacterium
GTGTGGCGGCCCTCCCGGCCAGGCCCCTCCGCCGGCCGGCCGTCGCCAGGCGGGAGGCCGGGAATCCGCCGCAGATGGTACAGGCGAGCCTGGTGGAAGGTCCAGGCTCCGAGAACCTCCACCCGTTCACCCAGGACGCTCCGCACCACCTCCGGGGCCGCCCCCGGCCAGGCCCGTTCGGCGATCCAGAAGCTTCGCTCCGGCGGGGCCGCCCGATCGAGGAGATTGCTCAGGTGCCGGCGGTCGGCCTCAGCCACTTGCCACTCGCGGCCCACGATGGTCGAGGTATATGGATTCACAGGCCAGCGAGTGATCGTGTTCGGTCCGTGATAGTAGTACCTGAACGGCAACGGGTTCTCGCCCAGAAGAATAATCGGCTCGCCCGGTTGTTCCCGCTGCATGACGGTCTGCGCCGGGCCCCGCCAGTCGCGAGGGCCGCGCTCGTTGCGCGCAAAGCTCACCGTCCCCGCCCCGATCGTGGCGGCCAGGGCCGCCAGGGCGCCACCCGCAAGGCGCGGCGGCCGGATCCGGCTGGCGAGGAGCGCAGGAACCAGGAGCAGGCCCGGAACCACCACGATCCAGTGCCGTATGTCCACCGTGGTGCGATTGGCGATGCGCAGCGCCGCGAGCGCCGCGAACCCCGCCACGGCGTGGAGCAGATAGGCGGTTTCCAGCCTGGTCCACCGGGGCCTGCCACTCCAGACACGGAGCGCGGTGATGGCCCCGATCAGGAGCCCCAGCACCAGCAGAAAGACCGGACGGTTCACCAGGGGACTGCCCCGGAACACGATGGCCGGCGCCTGCCGGCCGAGCCACGCGAGGGCGGTCGCGGTGCCGGCCAGTGGTCCCGTGCCCTCCGGGACCACCGGGATCAGATAGGAACCGGCCTGACCGGAGGTGTGCTCGCTGAGTCGGTCCAGCCAGGGGACCATGAGCAGCGCCAGGGCGACGCCCGGCCAGACCACCCACCGCGGAGCCCGGCTCAGGAGGCCAGCCAGAAAGAGCGCGGCGAGGACGAAGCCGCTGTAGTAGAAGGACAGCAGGGCCCCGTAGCTCGCCAGCACGAGGAGGGACGCGTCGCGCAAGGGCTGGGGACTCTCGCCGAACCAGAGCCGGGCGGAATGGTGGAGTGCCGCGGCGAGCAGCAGGATGGTGAGCGCGTAGGGTCTCGCCTCGGCCGCCGCCCAGAGAAAATGGGGGGTGCAGGCCGCAAGCAGGCCCAGGCTCAGCCACTCGCCCCCCACCCGGAGGGTCCGGGAGAGCCGGTGGAAGTACACCACCGCGCCCATCACGCAGAGCGTGGAGAAGGCCCGCACCCACTCGATGCTCGGGTCGAGCTTGCGCCACCAGGAGACCAGAACGAAATAGAGCGGCGGCTTGAGCGAGGTGAACCGCGCCCAGTGCAGCACCTGATCGAGCGAACCCCGGGTCCGCTCGAGCGTGAAGGCTTCATCCGTCCAGACGCTCTTGTGGAGATTCAGGAAGGTGCCGATGCCCGCGACGATGACCAGGCCGAGCAGCAGGCCCGGTGCCAGGCGGCTAGCCTGGGCCGGGGTCGGGGCCGACGCCTGGAGTGGGGGAGAATCCGCGGGCATCATTCGTGCGCCAGGCCCTGAACCGGCAATGCCGGGGCCAGGGGAATCGCTGGCTCCCTGAGGCAGAGGAGTCCCAGGAGAAGGTCATGACCGATCTTGCGGGCCGTCAAGCGGCCAGGCGGCCGCTCCGCCGGCTCCTGCACCGGTTCGTCCCGGCTCATTTCCAGGATCCGTTCGGGCTGGCCCTCCGGCTCCTCCGGAGCCGCGATCGGGCAGCCCTGTTCGCGATGGAGCAGGCCGCGCTGGGTATCCTGCTCACCCCGGCGGACCTCATGCTCCTGCCCCTCGAGCGGCGGCGCTACCGGCGGGCCGGGGCGCCGCGGTTGCCGATGGTCTTCGTCTGCGGGCCCGCGCGATCCGGGACCACGCTCGTGGCCCAGGTGCTGATACGCAACCTGCCGGTGGCCTACTTCACCAACCTGAGTGCGGTCTTCCCGCGCTCCCCGCTCACCGCCCAGCGGCTGCTCGGCCGGCTCTTACCGGAGCATCCACCAGCCTATCACAGCTACTACGGCCGGACCCGCTACTGGTCCGGCCCCAGTGATGCGCTCCCCATCTGGGATCGCTGGTTCGGTGCCGACCGGACGGCGGTTCCGGAGGCGCTGGCCCCGGAGCGCGAGGACGAGATGCGGCGCTTCTTCGGCGCGATGGAGGCGCTCGCCGGGCGGCCGCTCGTCGCCAAGAACAACAGCCTGAACGCCGCGGCGCATCTCGTGGCGCGAGTGTTCCCCCAGGCGAGGTTTCTCTGCCTGGCGCGGGACCGGGTGGCGCTGGCCGCCTCGCTGCTCCGGGCCCGGCGCGAGATCCACGGGACCGACGCGGTGCCCTATGGGCTCGCCCCCGCAGTCGGCACTCCATCCGATGCCGTGGATGGGGTCTGCCGCCAAGTGCTCTTTCACGAGGCTCTCGCCGCGCGGCAAGTCGAGCGGCTCGGGCCGGAACGGTTCCGGCTGGTAGGCTACGAGGAGTTCTGCCGCAATCCGCTGGCCCTGGTGCGCCAGGTCGGCGAGGAAATCCTGGCCCGAGCGCCCGAGCCGGAGCTCCTCGATCCAGCGCTCCGGAGTTTCGATCCGCGGGGGCGGGAACGGGTCGAGCCGGGGCTCCGGGCCCGGCTCGAGGAAGCCTTCGCCCGGCTCGCCGCCGAGCCGGAGAGCACCGGGGCCACCCCGTGACGCCGCCTCTTCTGGCGCGCCGGGCGGGCCGCGCACTCCTCGCCGCGCTCGCGGTGCTGGTCGTGGTTCTCCCGCGCACCGTGAACCTCGCGGCCGATCCGCCGCCGGATGTGGCCAATCATTTTCTCTGGGACGAAGGGCTCTGGCTCCACAACGCCCGGCTCGAGGTGCTCTTCGGCCAGTGGGTGATGGACGAGCAGCGGGCGGCGATGAACGCGGCCCCGCTCTACAGCGCCGCGCTGGCCGGGCTCTACCGGGTGGCGGGCACGGGGCTCGCCACGACGCGGCTCCTCGCGGGACTCTCCGGGGCGCTCGCCTGCGGGCTCCTCTATCTCGGGCTCAGGGCCCACCACCCGGCCCGGACCGCCGCCGCAGCGGCGTTGCTGCTCGGCACCAGTTATTTCACGCTGACCAACAATCGGATCGGGTTGCCCGAGTCGTTCCAGCTTTTGCTCGTGGTGGCGGCTGCCGTGGCGGTCTACCGCGCCGCCTGGCGGCCGCGCTGGGCGTTCGCGGGCGGGGTGCTCTTTGTCGCGGCCCAGCTCGCCAAGCCCTCGGCGCTGGTCCTGGCGCCGGTCTTCGCCGGGTTCTGGCTCGCGCACCGCGCGGGGCACCGGAGGGGCGACCAGCTCACCCCCCCCTGGGATCCGCGGGTCCCCCGGCTCTGGGCCGCGGGGGTGGGGTTCGCCGGGCTCGCGATCGCCGTCGGGCTCGTGGCGCCGAACTGGGAGGCGGTGCGGGAGCAGGCCCTGCTCAACCTGGGGAGTGTGTTCGGGCCGCGCCAAGAGGTCTCGCCGGGGCTCCTCACCTTGTTCGGGTTCCCCTGGCTCGCGGTCGGGTTGAACGGCTTCTGGCGCCAGTCGGTGGTGCTGCTCGTGGCGCTCCTCCTGCTCGGGATCGCCCGGCTGGCCCGAGCCGAGGCCCGGCCCCGGAACCTGCTCGAAACCTTCGGCTGGTGCTGGCTCGGGATCGGCCTGGCCTTCCTCGCCGCCCAGCGCTACCAGCCGGACCGGCGGTTTCTCCTCCTCATGCCGGCCGTGGCGATCCTGGGCGCCACCATCCTGGAGCAGGGGGGGGTGGCGCTCCCCGCCCGGGCCCCGCTTCCCGCGTCCTGGCGCCGGCTCCTCGCCGGGGCGCTCGCCGGGGGAGTTGCCGGCCTCTACCAGCTCGGCCGGATCGGCTGGTACGCCAGGCGCCTGGCAGGACTCGTGATCGAACGGCCGCCGGAGTGGCTGGTTTCCCCCACCGCGATCTGGAACGGGACCGTGGTGGCCGGGGCGGTGCTGAGCTGGGCCGCCTGGCGCTGGCTGCCGGCCCGGTCATGGCGGGTGCCGGCGGTCGCGATCCTCGTGCTCTTCGCGCTCCAGGAACCGGTTCGCTGGCTGCGTGGGGCGCTCCACCCCACCTACACCATGCGCGACGCCGCCCGGCGGGTGGCGGCTCTCACCCAGGACTGGCAGCGAGAGGACAAGGTGGCCGTGGGCGGGATGGCGGACACGTTCGGCCAAGAGAGCGACCTCTTCACCTTCCCGATCCGGCGAGCGGCGAACGGTCGCTGGCTCAATGCGGACGGCTACGAGCGTTACCGGCCGGGCCTGGTCCTGGCGGCCGCGCGCGGGATGGCTGCTCCGCCGGGACGGGAGGCCGAGGAGGCGCTCCGGCGGGGGTACGTGCTGGTGGACCATTACCCCCTGTGGCCCGACGCCCGGGGCGAGCCCAGGTGGGCCCTGGCGGTGCTGCTGCGTCCCGACCTGGCGGGCCGGGTGAAAGGGCAGGGGAGAGAAGGGAGGAAGT
>JBBIMQ010000248.1:0-296 GCA_037444345.1 Gemmatimonadota bacterium
GCCAGCATGTCCATTCCCCTGATCTTCGAGCCGGAGAAGCTCGATGGGCGCTACCTCGGCGACGGCGCCCTCGTCGCCAACATCCCCGTTGCGGTGGCACGCCGGGCGGGTGCCCGGCGCGTGATCGTCTCCGATGCCACCGAGCACCTCTCCGATACCCTCGACCTCTCCTCCCCCCTCGTGCTCGCGGACCAGCTCCTGGGCTTTCTCTTCAGCCAGCCCCCGGAGCCCATGAATCCAGGCGACATGTACGTCCGCCCGGACGTGGTCCTGTTTCGCAACCTGAATTTCGATCG
>JBBIMQ010000248.1:347-4553 GCA_037444345.1 Gemmatimonadota bacterium
GGAAGCCCGCCAGGTCCTGGTTCACGACCCCTGCCAGGGGGCGCGACCTCATCCCCCGCCACCCCCTCCCGCCCTCCGCCTCGGCCACCTGGCGATGAGCGGCGGACGCCCGGCCGACCAGCAGTTCATCCGCCGGCTGCTCGGCCTCAACGAGCGCGACCGGATTGACCTCGCCCGCGTCCGGCTCGGGTTTCAGCGCCTCAGACGGTACGACGGGTTGAAGGCCGTCTGGCTCCAGCCGTCAGGCCCCCCGGACTCGGTGGCGTTGCGACTCCTGCTCCGCCCAGCGCCCCGTCGCCTGGCGGCCCTCGGCCTCGCCTATGACAACGATGTGGGCGGCCGCATGTGGGCGGGCTTCCTGGACCGGGGCCTGCTTGACCACGCCATGGAGGGAGCGGCGGTCCTGGCCCTCGGCGAACTCCGCCAGGAACTGGAGCTCGCCGCCCGCCTGGCGACCGTCGGAAGCCAGCCTCTCCGGCCGGTCGCGGATCTCACCCTGGGGCGCGAAAAGGTCCGCACCTTCGACAGCGACGGAAACGAGGCGAGCCCACTCGCCACCCGAGAAGCGCTGGGCCTGATCGGCCTGGAACAGGGCCTGGGCGGGCACTGGGTCGTGACCGCGGGGGGCCTGAGTCACATCTGGCACGAGCCCGGCAAGAACCGCGAGGCGCTCGGAGGGCTCTTCCGGCTATCGAGCGGGCTCCGACCCTCGGGGAGCGGACTCCGGATGGAGGCCATCATCGCCGACCGCTACCAGCGCATAGGCCTCGACGCCACCGCGCGGCTGGGCCGGGGGCCGTTCCGCGTCATGCCCGGCGCCCGCTTCGGCTGGGGTGACGACCTGCCGGCCCAGTCCACCTTCATGCTGGGAGGGGCCGACGGCTTTCCCGGCCTCAGGATCGGAGAGCGCCGCGGCGATCGCGAGGTGCTGGGCCGTCTCGCGCTGGCCTATCGGCTCAGCCACCCCTTCGACCTCAGGGTCGCGGGTGCCGCAGGGCGCACCGCGGTCGGCGGTCCCGTCTGGCCGGCGGGTTCCTGGGAGCTTGGAATTCGCTTCGGGCTCGGGGCCGATACGCCGATCGGCCCGATCCGCGTGGAGTACGGCTTTGCTCGTGGCGGCAGAGATGAAGCGTTCGTGAGGCTGGGGGAGTGGTTCTGACAGGCTGCCGTCTCCGGCGCAGGTGGCCCTCCCGACCCAGCGGGAACAGCAGGTCGAGGCCCTCCGCGCCGGAGGTCGTGCCGCGCCTGCCGCCTAACGCTCGAGGCCCAGAATCTTTTTCTTGAAGCCTTCCCCCGGTCCTGGCTTGGACCGATCCAGCAACGGAGCAGGGCGTCGGCAAAGTCCTTGCCAGGGATGATCCCCTTCCCCTCTCCCTTCACCTCGATCTGCGTGCCCTGGCCAGGCAGATAGGTGAAGGTGAAGGCCTCGCCGTCCTTGATGTCCACCATGTACCCGCAGAGTTCCTTGAATTGCGCCTGCACTTCGGCGCTGGCGTCGGGGGTGTTGTTCTTGAGCCCCTCGTCCCACCCCTCGCACAGCTTCTTCTTGTCCACATTGTGCTTGAAGTGCATCACCATTCGCCGGGGAGCGTCGGCACCGAGGATCCCCTCGGCACTGGTGCTCTGTTCGGCGAGGTAGAGCCCCGCCACGTAGACACCTACGACAAACTTCTTGCGCAGGGCCATCCCGTTCAGAACCAAGGAGTGCCCGTCCACCTCGATTCGCTCCGGCATGGTCACACCATTCACCGTCCGGATGGAGTCGGCGGCGGGGCTCACGGCTGGTGGAGCCAGCAATGTGGTCAGAAGGAGCAGCATGGCAACCTCGAATGCTGGAGAAAGGCCGAAACCATCGGGTATCCCCGCCCTGGCCAGGCAAGAATCTGGGTCCCGTCCAGGCTAACGCAACCCTCGCCTCGACTCCAGGGGGATCCCTCCAGCTCGAACGGGATTGGAACCCGGTTTTCCGGGTTGCTGGAATCCGGGCAGCTGGGCCGACCGGGGTAGTGTCCCGCCCGCTGAATCGTCGCCGGTCTCACGGCGGCGCCGGAGTCGCCGGCGGGCCTACGAGAGTTACCCCTCCATCCACCAGGCGCATGGCGGCGCCCGGCGGGATCTGTACCAGCAGGTCTCGCCCGGTTTTCGTCAGTGCCGGGTACTGCTCCCCGACCCCCGCCATCACGGACGCGAGAACGGGCTCAGGAACCGGGATCCCTTCCACGCTCGCGCTACGAAGGTGGAAGCGTACCGCCTCGCGACCCGCTGGCACGAGTTCCACCTGGGCTTCCAGCCACGCCTCCGGGGCGAGCCACACGACCAGTGGATTGAGCGCGGCTCGTGCCTCCGCCGGAAGCTCCGATACCCGTCCCCCGATCCTGATCTGGGAACCAGCCACCGCCACGCGGTAGCGGAAGTCCGGGGGAAGCCGGCGAATACCCAGCCGGGCCATGAGATAGGCGGTGAAGTCGCCGCCCGACACCGTGGCCGCCGGAAGAAGCCGGTCAATGTACACCGAATCCACCGCCGCCGAGGCGCGGTAGACCCCCTCGGCGGTAATCCGGTGCGCCGGCAAGCTGAGCCAGGAGCCCGAGCACATGGAGCATGTCGCATTCCTCCTCCGAACGGCATATTGGACCCGCCGGGCCAGGGCCAGGTGCGCCACTCCGAACACCCTGACGGAGGCAGCATGGATTTCGAGTGGAGGATTATCGTCCTCAATTTTCTCTACGCGGTGCTGGGCGTGATTCTCATGTATCTGTCCTATCGCGCCTTCGACAAGCTCACGCCCGAGGTCAATTTCGGGGAGGAGCTTCGCAAGGGCAACGTGGCCGCGGCCATCTTCATCGGCGCGCTCTTTCTCTCCATCGCCTTAATCATTGCCGGGTCGCTCAACTGATGCAGGCGGTCAGGGCCCTGGTGCTCCTTGCCTCGGTGGCGGCGGCCCCCCTCGCGGGTCAGCGCCTCACGGAGCGCTACGATCCGGTCTTTCGCAAGTATGCCAAGCGCTACTTCGGCCCTGCCTTCGACTGGCGCTGGTTCAAGGCTCAGGGTCTGACCGAGAGCGATCTCGACCCGAGCGCCATCAGCTTGGCCGGGGCGCGAGGGATCATGCAGCTCATGCCCTCCACCTTCGCCGCCATCCAGAGTCGCAATCCTGCCTTCACGGCCGTTGACGATCCGGAATGGAATATCGCCGCCGGCATTTTCCACGACCGCCAGCTCTGGCGCCAGTGGCGCGGAGCCGTTGCCGATCCCGATCACCTAACCTTCATGTTCGGGAGCTACAACGCAGGCCGCACCCCGATCGTTCGGGCGCAGGAACTCGCTCGGCTCCTGGCTCTCGACCCCAGGCTCTGGGCCAGCGTGTGCACCGTGGCCCCCCGGATCCCCCGGTGGCGCCACCGCGAGACCCTGAACTACGTGGCGCGAATCGCGGCCACCTGGGCCCGACTCGACCCGCGAGGCCGTGTGTCTGGCCGGCCGGTACAGCTTGCCTCCCTGCCGCCGTGTGGCTCCTGAGCGCGCGAGTGGCGAAACACGGAGTCACGATATATCGTAAGACCTATCGCACGATATTCGGGAATGATCCTCAGGGGGGCTCGATGTCCAAGTGTCATGACGACTGGGGCTTGGGAGGAATCTTCGAGGCAGGGTTCTGGCCTGGTTCGTTCTGGGCCCGTGCAGGGCGACACCGGCGCCGGCGCCAGCAAATGTTCGAGTCGGGAGAGGTGAAGTTCGTGATCCTCCGTCTCCTCCGCGAGAAGCCCCGGCACGGCTACGACGTCATGAAAGCGCTGGAGGAGCGGCTGGGAGGTGTGTATTCCCCCAGTGCGGGCACGGTCTATCCGACCCTCCAGATGCTGGAGGACCAAGGGTACATCCGCGGGGTGGAAACGGAGGGACGGCGGGTGTACCACATCACGCCGGAAGGCGAGCGACTCCTCGATGAGCGGCGCGATGAGATCGAAGACATCTTCGCGCGCCTTCGGGAAACCGTGCGCGACTTCGCCGGCGGAGCGATGGGTGACCTCAACTCGGCATTTGCCGAGCTAGCCGCCAGGGCGTACAAGGAAGCGTTCCGCCGCGGCCCAGGTCACCCCGCGATCCGTGCGGTCGCGGCAATCCTGCGCCGAGCGGCAGAAGACATCGAGCGGGCGTGGCAAACCGAGGAGGGCAGCGATTGACGCCCGGATCGCCTCGCTCACG
>JBBIMQ010000249.1:0-1148 GCA_037444345.1 Gemmatimonadota bacterium
GTTGAAGCCCAGCATCTGATTGGGATAGTACTTTCGCACCCCCTCGGCGAAGGCCTGGGGTTGGTCGAGCTCGGTGTTGTTGAACTCGGCCCAGATCACGTCCACCCCGAGTTCGGCGGCCTCCCAGGCGTCCTCGATGGCCATCGTGAGCCCGCCGGCGGGCTGGCCGGGTAGCGCGCCGTCAATCGAGTCGGTGCGGGCGATGATGACGAGGTTCACCCCGGTTGCCTGACAGGCAGCCTTGATCGCCTTGAGCTTGGCGAGCCACTCGCGCCGGGGCACGAGCACCTTGTCCCGCTTTTGCTTGCCGACATTGACGATGTGGCCGCAGGTCCGGTCGGCCGGGTCCTGGTTCTCGAGGTGGACGCCGGCCACGCGGGCGCGGATCAGCTCGTGGGCCAGCGCGAAGGTCTGCCCCGAGCCGCCGAACCCGGCCTCCATGTCCACGAACATCGGGGGCACCGGGAGGATCTCGCGCCCCTCGGTCTCGTAGTAGTGGGTGTGCCGGGCGCCCTCGATGCCCTTCCAGAGCTCGTAGGCCAGTTCCACCATCTGGTGGGAGTGATAGACCCCGATATCGGGGTACATGTTCTTCACGGCCGCGAGCTGCCAGCCGCTGCCGTAGAGCGCCTTGAAGCCGAGGCGGGTCATGAGGGCGGCGGTGTAGGCGTCGTAGGCGCCGGCGGTATGCAGATAGCTCCCCCGGTCGCGGGCCTCGTGGAGGAGGCGCCGCAGCTTGTCGGCCGGGTGCTCGGTCTCTGGGGGGGCGAGCAGTCTGGCGACGGCATCGCGGGGATAGACGGCGTGCTTGCTCGAGGGCGGGGTAGCGGTGGCCATGAGGGCGACTCTCCTTCGGGGAATGACCGAGGCCAGCGCGGGCTGGCACCCGTGCTTCCTGTGCGAGCTTCGTGCCGATCCGGGTCGGGGGAAGAAGAAGAGGGGACTCGATCCCCGGGTTCCCGGTGCCGAACGAGAATGTATAATTATCACGATGTGAACTTTTTCACAAGGGTGGCGGTGCCGGGGGCCTGGCCGGGGTCGGGTGCTGGCGGTGAGGGATTGCTTCGTCGGCGCCTGCGGCGCCACCACCCAAAGACACGGGGGGCGCCAGCGGGGGCGCCGTAGGTGCCCGGGCGGCGGGATTTCGT
>JBBIMQ010000249.1:1244-4553 GCA_037444345.1 Gemmatimonadota bacterium
CAGTCCTTGCCCGCGCCCCCGCGCGCCGCGCGGGGCGCGAAGCAATCTGGCCCGGGTGGGGTGCCGAGGGGGGGGGATTGCTTCGTCGGCGCCTGCGGCGCCTCCTCGCAATGACCGGGACCCAAGCACGAGAGTTGCGGTCCCGGGCGACTGGCGGTCCGGCGGGCGGCCGGATTAGCTTCGGGCGCGGCGGTATCCTGTTGCCGCGGTTCAAGTTTCGAGGCCGGGAGTGGAGATGGCGGACGGGCTGAGCAGGCTCAAGGCGCTGATCGAGAGTGGCCAGGCCAAGGTCGGCGTGATCGGGCAGGGGTACGTGGGCCTGCCGCTCGCGGTGGAGCTGGCCCGGAGCGGGTACCGGACGATCGGCTTCGATATCAACGAGGAAGTGGTCCGCGGGATCAATGCCGGCCGAAGCCACGTCGAGGACGTCCCGAGTCTCGTGCTCTCCGAGTACGTCTCGCGCGGCCTCCTCTCGGCGACGGGGGATTTCGGCCGGCTCGCCGAGTGCGACGCGATCTCGATCTGTGTCCCGACCCCGCTCAACAAGGTGAAGGACCCGGACCTTTCCTACGTGGTGGCGGCGGCGCAGTCGGTGCGGGCCACCCTGCGGCCAGGGCAGATGATCATCCTGGAGAGCACCACCTACCCGGGCACCACCCGGGAAGTGCTGCTCCCCATCTTCCGGGAAACGGGGCTCGAGGTGGGCCGGGATTTCGCCCTGCTCTTCAGCCCGGAGCGGGTGGATCCGGGCAACCCGGTCTGGCACACCCGGAACACGCCCAAGGTGATCGGGGGAACCACCCCGCGCTGCCTCGAGCTGGGGCTTGCGCTGTACCGGCGGGTGTTCGACACGCTGGTGCCGGTCGAGAGTCCCGATGCGGCGGAGCTGGTGAAGGTCTACGAGAACACGTTCCGGATGATCAATATCGCGCTGGCCAACGAGCTGGCGCAGGCCTGCTACCGGCTGGGGCTCGATGTCTGGGGGATCATCGAGGCGGCGGCGACCAAGCCCTTCGGGTTCATGAAGTTCACGCCGGGCCCGGGGCTGGGCGGGCACTGCATCCCGCTCGATCCCCACTATCTCTCCTGGAAGATGCGGACGCTGTCGTTCAAGACTCGGCTGATCGAGCTCGCGAGCGAGATCAACGCGGAGATGCCGGCCTATGTGGTGCAGAAGGCGGCCGACGCGCTGAACGAGCGGGGCAAGGCGCTCAAGGGGAGCCGGGTGCTGATTCTGGGCGTGGCCTACAAGAAGAACCTGGGCGATCTCCGGGAGAGTCCCGCGCTGGACGTGATCCGGCTCCTGCAACAGAAGGGCGCGGCGGTGGTCTATCACGATCCGCACGTGCCGGAGATCGCCGACGACGGGCACACGCCGCTCGCGGGTCTCCCGATGGCGAGCCAGCCCCTCACGGACGAGTTGCTCCGGGGGGTCGACCTCGCGCTGGTGGTGACGGACCACAGTGCGGTGGACTACACCCGGGTAGTGCGCCTCGCGCCGCTCGTGCTCGATACGCGGGGCGTGATCCGGGAGGACGGGCAGGGGAAGGTGGTGGGGCTGTCGGGGCCGGTGAAGGGGCAGGCGGCGTAGGGGGGGTGGATGGGACGGGCCCCCAACTCTGCTGGCCGATAAGGAGGAGCGGGTGGAGGAGGGAGGTTGGTGGTACTACCCGATCCTTGCCCTGAACAATAACTTACGCCGCTAAATAAACCCTCCAGGGGCCGACTTGTCCGTCTTGCCGAGGTCTGAGGTCGCGGCTGGTGCTGCCAGACCGGACTATCTTCCCTTTGCCCTCCCCGACATCACTGAGCACGAGATCGAAGCGGTCTGCGCAGTGTTACGCTCTGGCTGGATCACCACCGGCCCGGAGGTGGAGGCGTTCGAGCGGGAGTTTGCGTCCAGCGTCGGGGTACCGTTTGCCGTGGCCCTCAACTCGGGGACTGCGGCCCTGCACCTGGGCCTGGAGGCTCTCGGCGTCGGTCCTAACGATGAAGTGATCACGAGCACGCTAACGTTCACCGCCACGGCAGAGGTCGCAGAGTACCTCGGTGCGCGCGCGCGGCTCGTGGATGTGGAGCCCGGAACCTTGAATCTGTCTCCCGAGCTGGTCCGCGAAGTGATCGAGCGGGAGTACCGGTGGCGGGGGCAGGCGTGGGTGCATGGCGAAACGGGTGGTACTCTTCGCGCGATCGTTCCGGTGCACTTCGCTGGCCACCCGGCCGACTTGCCCGGTTTCATCGCGCTGGGCCGCGAATATGGTGTCTCGATTCTGGATGACGCAGCCCACGCATTTCCGGCCGCGATCGAGGGGCGGGCGATCGGCAACTTCGGTTGCCCTACAGCGTTTAGTTTCTACGCGACGAAGACGATCACGACGGGCGAAGGCGGGATGCTCGTCACGGACTCGCCTGCGATCGAGCGGCGGGTACGTTTGATGGCCTTGCACGGGATCAGTCGCGATGCCTGGAAGCGTTACAGCGCCCAGGGCACTTGGTACTACGAAGTGGTCGAGGCCGGGTACAAGTATAACCTGACCGATATTGCAGCGGCCCTCGGACGGGTTCAGCTGCGGCGAGCAGCGGCGATGCTCCGGCGGCGCACGGCCATCGCGGAGCGGTACGGGAAGGAGCTGGCCTCGCTGCCGTATCTCGAGGTGCCGAGGCCTCGGCCCGGGGTCGGCCACGCCTGGCATTTGTACCCGATCCAGTTGCGCCTGGAGAGGTTGCGCATCGACCGTGCGCGCTTTATCGAGCTGCTCCGCGAGCGCAACATCGGGGTTAGCGTACACTTTATTCCGCTGCATCGACACCCTTTCTACGCGCGCAAGTACGCCTACCGTCCGGAGCAGTTCCCGGTGGCTGAGGCGGCTTATCCCCGCCTCGTGTCGCTCCCGATCTATTCGCGGATGACGGACGCGGATGTGGGATCGGTAGTGGCGGCGGTCAAGGACGTACTCGAGCAGGCCGGTCGCTGCGCCAGAGTGGGGAAGCGCCTGTTGGATGTGGCTCTGGCGGCTGGACTGCTGGTCCTGGCCCTGCCGGTGTTGGGCGTCGCTGCCCTGGCGATCCGCCTGACTGAGGGCTCTCCGGTGGTGTTCAGGCAGCAGCGGATCGGGCGCGGCGGACGGCGCTTCCTGATCGTGAAACTTCGAACGATGCGTGCCGCGCCGGGGCCGCCGGTTACGGTAGGCGGGGACCCCAGGGTGACGCGGCTGGGGCGGTCGCTCAGGGCGGCGAAAGTGGACGAGCTTCCCCAGCTCTGGAACGTCCTCAGGGGCGACATGAGCCTGGTTGGGCCACGCCCCGAGG
>JBBIMQ010000250.1:0-4542 GCA_037444345.1 Gemmatimonadota bacterium
TGACCCGAGGCGACCCGCTGCGGCTGGTCCTGCTCGACCTCAAGCTGCCCAAGGTGAGCGGGCTGGAGGTGCTGGAGCGGATCCGGGCCCAGCCCCATACCTGGCTCGTGCCGGTGGTGGTGCTGACCTCGTCCCGGGAGGAGCCGGACATCGCCCGTTGCTACCAACTGGGTGTGAACAGCTACATCGTGAAACCGGTGGAATTCGAGTCGTTCGTCAAGGCCGTCTCCGAGATCGGCCTGTACTGGTTGTTGCTCAACCAGCCCCCACCTGTCTGACATGGCCATCCAGGTTCTCTATCTCGAGGACGACCCCCACGATGCCGAGCTCGTGGTCCGCGAGCTGACCAAGGCCGGGCTCGATTTCCGGCTCACCGTGGTCACGGGGCGGGCCGATTTCGAGGCGGCGCTCGAGCGGGACCCGCCGGACCTCATCATCTCGGACCACAACGTGCCCCAGTTCGACGGCCGCGCCGCGCTGGCAGCCGTCCGGCGGGCGTGCCCCGACGTGCCCTTCATCCTCTTCACCGGCTCGCTCAACGAGGAGGCCGCGGTGGAGTACATGAAGTCCGGCGCGGCCGACTACGTCCTCAAAGACCGGGTGGCGCGCCTGGGTCCCGCGGTCCGGGAGGCGCTGGAACGGGCCCGCGAGCGCCGGGAGCTTCGCGGCTACGAGGTGTTCCTCAAGCAGATCATCGAAGCCTCCCCCAATCCGATCTTCGTGCGGGACGCTGGGGGGCGTTTCGTCCTGGCCAATCGAGCCCTGGCGGCAGCCTACGGCACCACGGTGGAGCGGGTGATCGGGCAGCGCCTCGAGGAGATCACCTCCCACGCCGAGGAAGCGGCAGAGCTCCAGGCGCAGGAACGCGAAGTGCTCCGCTCGGGCGAACCCCTGTTCATCGCCGAAGAGCGGGTCACCAATCCCGTGACCGGTGACCAGCGCTGGTTCCAGGTGGTACGGGTACCTCTGGTGGCGCCGGGGTCGGGCGAGCCCCGCGTGCTGTCGCTGGCGACGGACCTCACCGAGCGCAAGCGGCTCGAGGCCGAGTTGTTCCAGGCCCAGAAGATGGAGGCGCTGGGCCAGCTCGCGAGCGGGATCGCCCACGACTTCAACAACGTCCTCACCACGATCGTGAGCAACGCCGAGCTGCTGCTGACGGAACTGCCTCCGGAGGATCCTCGCCGCCAGGGTCTGCTCGATATCTGCGACGCGGCTCAACGGGCCGGCGGACTCACCCGCCAGCTTCTCGCCTTCAGTCGCAAGCAGGCGCTCCACCCGAAAGTTCTGGACCTGAACCAGCTGGTGGAGGGTCTCCAGCGGATGCTGGTGCGCTTGCTGGGGGAGACCATCGAGATCGAGCTCCGGCTGGAGCCGGACCTGCGCCGGGTGCGGGCTGATCCGGCTCAGGTGGAACAGATCCTCCTCAATCTGGCTGTCAACGCCCGGGACGCCATGCCGGGCGGGGGTCGGATCACCATCGAGACTGCGAACGCGGAGGCCGGCCGCCTTGTCCTCCTGGCGGTGAGCGATACCGGGGTGGGGATGGACGCGGAGACCAGGGCCCGCATCTTCGAGCCGTTCTTCACCACCAAGGGGTCGGGCAGGGGAACCGGGCTCGGGCTCTTTACCGTCTATGGCATCGTCCGGCAGAGCGGGGGCCAGGTGGCGGTCAACAGCCAGCCCGGCCAGGGCACCACGTTCCGGGTCTATCTCCCGGCGCTCGCGGGCGAGGAAGCGGAGGCCAACGCCCAGGTCGAAGACCGCGGGATGCCCCGCGGATCCGAGACGATCCTCGTGGTGGAGGACACGGAGCCGTTGCGGCTGCTCGCGGTCCGGATCCTCCGGTCGCTGGGCTACACTGTCCTCGATGCCGCGAACGCCGACGAGGCGCTGCGAGTGGCTGGCGGATACGCTCGCCGGATTGACCTCCTGCTCACGGATGTGGTGTTGCCCGGGCTAGCGGGCCGCGACCTGGGCCGGCGGCTCGCCGCCGTGCGCCCGGGCCTCCGGGTGATCTACATGTCAGGTTATCCCGACGAGACCCCGCTCCAGCGCGACGCTCCGGTGGAGGGAGTGGCCTTCCTGGAGAAACCGTTCACGCCCGGGGTGCTGGCCCGCAAGGTGCGGGAAGTGCTGGACCGGCAGGTGTCGGGGACGGCGTGATCCGGGCGCCGGCAAAGACACCCCGGGCCGGGAGGAGCCGGTCCCTGCTCTCGGCTCCCGCCGGCCCGGGCGGGCGTTCTCGAGGTTCCGGGCGGCCCGGCCCTACCCCCGCAGCTTCACTCGCTCGATTCGCGTGTCGCCCCGCCGGGTGTCGTAGACCTTGAGCGTGACGATCGCTCCCTTGCCCGCGTCGGCCAGGACCTTGCGGAGATCGCTCTCGCTCCGGACCGGCGTGCCCTCCACCGACAGGATCACGTCCGGGTTGCCGTCCTCGGCGCTCCGGAGCACGCCGTAGGCGGGCCCGTCCGGATCCACCTCGGTGACCACCAGGCCGCGGACGCCGGGGTCAATCTCGTACTCCTGGCTCACCTCGGGGGTCAGCGCGCGGACAGTGACACCCAGGCGGTCGAAGCTCACCGCGCCGCCGCCTCCATCCTCGAGGTCCTCCCCGCGGCCACGATCCCGCGCGGTGCGAACCGGCTCGGCGCGCTGCTCCATGAGGCGCACCGTGATTGTCTTCCGGACCCCGCCCTTCCGGGCCACCTCGACCCGCACCGTCTCGCCGGGCTTGCGGAAGCCGACCGCGGTCTGAAGCTGGGCCACGTAATCCACCCGCTGGCCGTCCACCGCGATGATGACATCGCCGGGTTCGATGCCCGCTTGCTGCGCGGGCGACCGGATGGAATCGGGGAATCCCTGGACCACCACGCCGCGGATCTCGGGCAAGCCCACGTACTCGGCGTCGGCCTCGCTGGCGTCGCGCACCAGGATGCCCAGCGCCGCGCGATGCACCCGGCCCTCGGCGATGAGCTGGTTCATCACGGTCCGGGCCAGGTTGATCGGGATCGCGAAACCGTACCCGGCATAGAACCCGGTCTCGCTCGCGATCGCCGAGTTGATGCCGATCACTTCCCCCCGGACATTCACCAGCGGGCCGCCGGAGTTACCGGGGTTGATGGCGGCGTCGGTCTGGATGAAGTCGGCGATACTGGCCTCGCTCCGCATCAGGCCGCTCAGCCGGCGTCCCTTCCCGCTCACGATCCCGCTGGTGACGGTGAAGGTGAACTCCTCGCCCAGGGGGTTGCCCACCGCCAGCACCCATTCGCCGACCTTGACGTCGTCGCTGTTGCCGAGTGCGGCGGGAGCGAGCCGGGTCGCGTTGATCTTCACGACCGCCACGTCGGTGAGCGGATCGGTGCCCACCACCTTGGCCTCGAACTCCCGGCGATCCTTGAGCCGGACGATGACCTTGTCCGCTCCCTCCACCACGTGGTTGTTGGTGAGGATGTACCCGTCGGCCGAGACCAGGAAGCCCGATCCGGAACCGCGCTGGACGTCGGGCCCCCGCGGGAGGCGGGGGAAGAACTGTTCCCAGCCGGGCGGCAGGCGCCGGGTGCGTTCGGTCCGCTGGCTCCGGATATAGACCACGCTGGGCCGTACCTGCTCGGCCACGGTCGCGAACGCATCGCTCAGCTCGGTCAGCATGCGGGTGGCGGGCCCGCTCGGGGCCTGGACCGGCGCCAGGGCGGCGGCCGGCCGCGCCTGGGCCGCGGTTTCCTGAGCCGCGCCCCGGCTGGGCAGGTCCAGAAGCCCGGCGAAGAGGAGGCCGAGGGCAAAGGCGAGGGCCACCAGCCCACCGAACTTGAGCCAATTCAGTGTACGGACAGACATCCTGGTCGCTCCCATGAAAACTCACCCAATCTATACTGGCCCCGATGCCCGAGCAGGACGCGACGTCGCCGGCCGCCCCAGGCAGGGCGGGCCATGAGCGCGGCCTTGCCGCTCATGGCCCGGTCTGTGGGCCGGCCTTTCCCCCCGCTGCCCATCAATGCTTCTTGGAGTCGTCCACGATCTCGTAGTCGGCCTCCACCACGTCCTCCTTGGGGCGCTCCCCCTGCTGAGCGCCGGCGGTCTCGCCGCCCTTGCCCGCCTGGGCGCCCTGGTAGAGCGCGGCTCCGGCGGCGGAATACGCGCTGTTGAGCTCGTCCAGCGCCCGCTTGATGAGATCCGGGTCGCCGTTCTTGAGCGCCGACTTCCCGCCTTCCACCGCGGTCTCCAGCCGGCTCTTCATTTCCGCCGGCAGCCGGTCCACCCACTCCTTGCTCTCCTTTTCCACCTTGTAGACCAGGCCGTCGAGCTGGTTGCGCTGCTCGATCTGCTCCCGCCGCTTCCGGTCCTCCGCCGCGTGCGCCTCGGCGTCCTTCACCATCCGCTCGATGTCGGCGTCCGACAGCCCGCTCGAGGCCTCGATCCGGATCTTCTGCTCCTTGCCGGTGGCGCGGTCCTTGGCCGAGACGTGCAGGATGCCGTTCGCGTCAATGTCGAACGTCACCTCGATCTGCGGCACGCCCCGCGGCGCCGGCGGAATCCCGGTGAGCT